>CALEJX010000288.1 GCA_937898375.1 uncultured Ruminococcus sp. | reverse complement strand
TGTGCCTATCGTTTTAGGTGGAGATCACCTTATTGCATATGCTGAACTTAAAGCCTACAGCGAGAAGTATGGTAAAGTTGCAATGGTACACTTTGATACACATGAAGATACATGGGATTATGGCGAAAGGATAAAGTATAATCACGGCACGCCTTTTAGAAATGCTATTGAAGATGACATTCTTGATACTGAACATTCCATTCAGGTAGGCATAAGAAGCGGCGGAGATACTTATCGTATCAAGTATGCGCAAGATCACGGAATGGAGGTCATTACAGCTAGAGAGCTTCATAAGATCGGAATAAAGGAAACTTGCCGCAGAATAAAGGAGCAGGTGGGGGACGCTAAGGTTTTCATCACTTTCGATATTGACTTTCTTGACCCTGTTTATGCACCTGGTACGGGAACTCCGATGCCGGGAGGATTTTCTACATATGAGGCTTGTGAGATAATCAGAAACGGTCTTGCTGGACTTGACATTGTGGGTTTTGACCTTGTGGAGGTAATGGAAAATTACGATCCCGCAGGCATCACTGCGATAAATGCGGCAGCGATACTAAAGCAGTTTATTATTTTGCTTTCAAAGAAAAAAGCTGAGCAGGAATGATAGGAAAGGTCGGTGTTAGATATGGTAAAATGTCCGTTTAAACTAAACTTTGATGATCTGAAAGATCAGGGGCCGACAGGCTTTTTGGAAACGCCCATGGTCGATGATATAAATGGTTATGATATTCTTTTTGCAGCGCTGCCATATGAGTGTGATGAAACTGCAAAGCCCGGTTCAAGAAAAGGTTCGGAATATTTCAGACGTGATATTTTTGGCTTTGGCTTTTGTGATCAGGGACTTGACATTGATATGGCGCATAGCGTAAAGAGCGGTGATTGCGGTGACCTTATCATCGATGATTCCTCAAAGGCAGCCGCTGAGGAATGTATATATACGGCTGAAAAAGCGATAGCTTCCACGGGAGCTTGCAGCTTTATTATCGGCGGAGATGATAAGACATCTTATGGGCAGATAAAAGCTTGTTATGAACAGTATGGCAAAATAGCTGTTATCCACTTCGGCGGTTCGGTAAGTTCTGCGCTTGTTAGAGCGGCAGAAGAGGGTATGTGCGACAATGCTTCTTCTCTTGAAGTTGGAATAAGAAACGGAATGTCACAATACGGCGGCAAGCTGGAAAAGCTGGGCATAGATGTGTTGACAGCTTCTGACATGGACTATATGAAGCTTTCAGACGTGGGCTCTGCGATAAAAGAAAAGGCATCAGGAAAACCTGTTTTTGTGATATTTGATATGAACTTTTATGATCTTGCTTTTGTAACATCTGCGGCAAGACCTTATGCAGGAGGATTTGCTTCTCATGAGGTCGTTGAGATAATGGAAACAGGGCTTGTTGGGCTTGACATAAAGGGCATTGCAGTATGCGGTATGCTTGATTATAATGATCCTGGGGAGACTTCGCTCAACAATCTTGCGGAATGTGCAGGCAAGCTCTATGCAGTTGCGGCATACAACATAGCATCTGAAAGGGAACAGTAACGGCTTTACAGACTGTGAGGGGGTGATACATATGCTGTCGGAAAGCGTTGACCTTAAAGCTGAGAAGAAGGAGTTTAACAAGAAATTTCTCAGTATCATAATGCCGCTGCTTGTTTCTTCGATATTCAGCCAATGTCTCACTTTCATAGATCAGTGGATGGTCAGCACCTTAGGCAGCGCAGCTATTGCGGCAGTAGGAGTATCTACAAATTTTTTCAGCGTCTATTTTACTTTCCTATATGGCTGTAATACTGGCGCAGGAATATATCTGACACGTTATTGGGGTCAAAAAAATATCAAAGACTTTCAGCGCATTATCTGGGTAGCTGTTACAGTTACATTTGCTGTTGGTATGATAATGTGTGGTGCTGCAATCGTATTTCCTGATCCTATCATAAGGCTTTTTAACAGAGACCCTGCGGTTATCGGTCAGGCAAGGCAGTATATGCGTATCGTGGCGGTGTCATATCTTCTTAATGCGGTGTGCTATGCGGTAAGCTTTTGCTTTAGGAATATGGGAAAGGTCAAGATCCCTATGATACAGGGTATAGCAAGTATGCTATTCAACCTGTTCTTTAACTATATATTTATCTTTGGAAAGCTTGGCTCGCCTAAGCTTGGAGTGACAGGAGCGGCATTGGGTACGCTCGCCGCAAGAATAATCGAGCTAGCAGGGCTTCTTGTGTATTTCTTTGTTTCTAATAATCCTATCAAGAAAAACCTGTTTAAAACTCTGGGCTCGCTTAATGTCAGACTATATAAGGAGTATCTTAAGACTTCTCTGCCTTTGTGCGCAAATGATATGCTATGGTCGCTGGGTCTTTCGTTCTACTATATGGTATATGGAACAAGGGGCACGGAAGTATATGCTGGAATGAGTATACTTAACACCATGGAGATGTTTGCGAAGCTTGCAATAATGGGCTTTGCAGGAACTTGCACGATAATGCTCGGTATTGAGATGGGTTCGGGCGATATGCCAAAAGTTTATCGCTATGCAGATCGCTTCAATAGGGTTTCTATTATAGCAGGTCTTATATCGTGCAGTATCATTGTTGCTCTTATGGTACCTGTTCAGCATATTTATGGAATAAAGGGTACTCTTGAGGGCGAATGTGTGAGAAACTGCATGTGCGTGCTTGCTATATACTGCATACCTAATGCGGTGAACTGTATTAAGGTAGAAGGTATTTTCAGAAGCGGCGGAGATGTAAAATATCTTACGCTCATGGACGCAGGCAGTATTTGGATGATAGGAATGCCGCTTACGCTTCTGCTTGGGCTTGTTTTCAAGGCAGATATATGGTATGTTTATGCTGCACACATTGCGATCGAACTGTTTAAGTTTCCTCTTGGTCAAAGACGATTGAGATCTCGCAAATGGTATCACAATGTTACTGAAGCTATAAGCAGCGTTGAAAACAACTGATCACAATGCAAAAAAATATGGGTTATACAAGGACGTTTGATTGATCAGACGTCCTTTCTTATTATTGTTATTTGCAATATCATATTAACAAAATTGCATTCTTAAAATAGCTTGATTTTTTTGTATATGTATTGCTTGCAGCAAATGCAACTTTATTTAGAAGAAATAATATACAAATTAAATGATAAAACGCCGAAAATACGGTGATTTTTGTTATATTGAACAAAATTGCAGTTAACATATTGACTTTACAGTAGCTGTAAAGTGTATAATATAGTCAAGATAAATTTGAAGGATTTAAAATTAAAAAATTCATTTTTAGAGAAAAGGGTGTTATTATGGCTTATGTAAAATACATTATGAAAAAATTGATACAGATAGTTGTTATAACCTTTCTGGTTTCGTTGTTGGTGTTCTTTTCGTTAAGACTTAATCCAACATCTCCGCTGACTGTTATCATAGGTAACAAGCAGTCAACACCTGAACTTCAGCAACAATATACAGAGCAGTTCAACCTTGATGAGCCGCTGCTGAAGCAGTACATTATTTGGCTCAAAGGCATTTTACATGGCGATCTTGGAATAGATTACGTTCAAAAGCAGCCGATACTCAACCAGATAATAGACAGGATACCGATAACAATAGGTCTTGTGCTTTTCTCAACGATATTAGGAACAGTGATAGCTATTCTGATAGGTGTTCTGGCGGCAATGAAGAGAGGAACGTGGATGGATTCAGCGCTATCTACTCTTATGCTGGTGCTTTCAAGTATCCCGACGTTTGTGTTGAGTATTCTTGCTATCCTGTTTCTTTCAAAATATGTACCTGGATACAGCTTCATAGGAACTTATTCTAATACAGCAGAGTTTATATCAAGGATATCTGTTCCGGGTATCATAATGGCGGTTGGACTTGTTGCAACACTGGGAAGAGTTACACGAAGCAGCATGATATCCCAGCTTCAAGCGCCATATATGATAACCGCAAAGGCAAAGGGTCTCGGCAAGTTCAATAAAACATTCAAACATGCTTTTCATAACGCCGTGATACCTGTCCTTACAGTAGCAGGATATATGTTTGCAGGAGCTATCGGTTCAACGGTCCTTATTGAACAGATATTCTCGCTTCCTGGTATCGGCGGTATGCTGGTAACAGGTATCCAGCAGAACAACTACCCGATAGTACAGGTGCTTGTGCTTGTAATGCTTGTTTCATATCTTATAATGAGTTTTGTTGTGGATATTCTCTATGCAGTGGTTGACCCCCGTGTTGAGATGAAGTAGGGAGGAATGTATAATGGCTAAACGTTCAAAGGTGGGAAAGTTCTTTACTCCGAAAACTGTCATTTCAGGAATAGTGATACTTATAGCAATAGCTGCTGCTATTGGTGCAAATGTCATTGTTCCGTATGATCCAAATGAAGTCGATCCACGATCCTGTTTTCTTCCTGCTTTCTCAAAAGGGCATATTTTAGGCACGGACAAGCTTGGACGAGATCTTTTATCAAGACTTATAATGGGTGCAAAAAGCTCTATGCTCAATGCTTTTCTCATAGTTGCCTTTGAGGTGGTCATCGGAGTACCTATTGGTCTTATATGCGGATATTACGACGGAAAGATCGACGCAGTTATAATGAGGATCTGGGACGTTGTCTGTTCCATACCGTCTCTGCTTCTTTCATTCATACTTATCGCAATTTTCGGCAGAGGAAATTTCACAGGCGTTATGTCCATTGGTATCGCATTTATACCGCTGACAGCAAAAATGGCACGTTCGCTTATCATAACAGAAAAGAAAGCTGTTTATGTTGAAGCCTGCAAGTCAATGGGATATTCGGATATGAAGATAATCTTTTTTCACATTCTTCCAAACGTTATCACCACAATGATCGCTCAGTTTACAATGGATATCGGCGCAGCTATCGTAGCAATGGCAACGCTCAGCTATTTAGGTCTTGGTATTCAGCCGCCTGACGCAGATTGGGGAACTCTTCTTGAAAATGGTATGCAGAATTTCTATAACAATTATGTGCTTCTTGCCGCCCCTGCAATAGTCATAATGCTTGTGACCGTAGCGGTAAATATTTTCAGTGACGGTATTCAAGAGTATATCGATCCGTCACAGAGAAAGCTTCCGACATTCAAACAGTATGAAAAGAGACTTATCCATATCCAGCGCCGTCAAAAGGCAGCAATATAAAAAAGTAAGTAGGTGTTCTTATGAACGAGCAGAATGTAATTGAAATAAAAGATCTGTCTGTAGATTTTATGACGGTCAGAGGCATAGTTTACGCTGTTCAGGGAGTAGACCTTAGCGTAAAGGAGGGCGAGATCCACGGCGTTGTGGGTGAAAGCGGCTGCGGAAAGAGCGTTTCCACTAAATCTATTATGCGGCTCCATGATGAAAAGCATACAAGATATTCGGGAGAGATCCTTTTTAAGGACGGCGAGGGCAAAGAAGTTGATGTGCTTTCACTGTCGGAGAAGCAGATGCAGACTATTCAGGGAAAAGATATTGCAATGATATTTCAGGACCCTATGACATCTCTTGATCCAATAATGAAAGCAGGCGAGCAGATCGCTGAGCTTGTGCGAAAAAAGCTAAAAATGAAAAAGGCAGAGGCAAAGGAATATGTGCTTACTTTGTTTGAAAAAGTAGGAATACTTCCTGCCGAACAGCGTTATGAACAGTATCCATTTGAAATGAGCGGAGGAATGCTCCAAAGAGTAATGATAGCAATGGCGCTCTCCTGCAAACCTAGACTTCTTATAGCAGATGAGCCGACAACAGCTCTTGATGTCACGATACAAGCTCAGATACTCAAACTTATCAAGGAGCTTGCGGCAGAGAATAACACCTCGGTAATATTTATTACTCATAACCTTGGAGTTGTGGCTGAAATATGTGACAGTGTTTCAGTAATGTATGCTGGAAGGATATGCGAAACAGGTTCTGTGCTTGATATTTTTGATAATGCGGCTCACCCATACACAAGGGCGCTTTTGAACAGCAATCCTAAAGAGGCTGATACAGGAAAGTATATGGCAACTATCCCCGGAGCGCCGCCGCTTTTGTATAGCAAGTTCACCCATTGTCCGTTTGCGGAGAGATGTGATAAATGTATGGATAAATGCCGCAAAGAATTTCCAACGCTGAAAACGATCGGGGCAGGTCACGAAGTATCGTGCTTCCTGTCAGACGGAGGTGAAAAGAATGGCTGAAAATATTCTTGAGGTAAGACACTTGAAGAAATGGTTCAAGATCGGAAATCCTGCGATCAAAAAGGTAGGTGTAAGCTATCTCCATGCCTGCGATGATGTCAGCTTTGATATAAGGAAGGGCGAGATATTCGGCATTATCGGAGAAAGCGGATCAGGAAAATCCACGATCGGCAAATGTGTTCTTAATCTGCAAAGCAGCGATTCAGGTGAAATAATTTTTGACGGACAGGATATTTTCGGATATTCGCAGAAGAAAATGAAGCCCCTGAGAAAGGATATGCAAATGGTCTTTCAAAATCCGCTTGCATCTTTCAATCCAAAAAAGCGTCTTGGAAAGACGTTTGCGGAATATGGAAAATTTCTGGGCATGACCGATGAACATTATCAGAATAGGATAAAAGAGCTTTTGAAGTATATCAAGCTGTCTGACGATGTGCTTTCAAGACTGCCAAAGGAGCTTTCAGGAGGTCAGCTCCAGCGTTTGGCGATAGCAAGGGCGTTGATGTCAGAGCCGAAGTTCGTATTGGCTGATGAGCCTGTTTCGGCACTTGATGTTTCTGTTCAGGCTCAGATACTTAATCTAATGATTGACCTTAAAGAAAATCTTGGTCAGACTATGCTTTTTATTTCACACGACTTGAATGTTGTCCGTCATCTTTGCGACAGAGTAGCTGTTGTGTATCTTGGCGTTATCGTTGAAATGGGTCCTATAGATGAGGTGTATTCAAACGTTATGCACCCGTATACGCAGGCGCTTATCTCAGCAAAACCAAAGGAACATCCGCTTCAGCAAAAGGAGCAGATCATCCTTAAAGGTGATATCCCTACTGCCATAGACGTGCCTGAGGGTTGTCGGTTTGCTTCGAGGTGCAGCCGTTACAAGCACGGTTTGTGTGATCACAGAACACCAAAACTCAGGGATATGGGCAACGGACACTTTGTTGCTTGCCATTATCCAAAAGGTCATAACTCTGATGAAGAGGATTGATATAGAAGTTTATATGAAAAGGAGAATTTATCATGAAAAACTACAGGAAACTTTTAGCAGGTTCGTTGGCGTTACTTCTCGCTGTAGGTATCACAGGCTGCAGCAATACTTCAGGAGGCGGAACAGGTGCTGCAAATGAAGACGGACTTGTTGTTTTGAATGTTGCGTCAACAAATCAGCCTGTATCATTTGACCCTGCTGACGCAAACCTTGTTGTAAATGAATACACAGAGTATGATTGCTATGATACGCTTCTTGATTTTAATCAGGACGGTACAGATGTTGTTCCTGCGCTTGCTGAAAGCTGGGAACAGGTGGACGATCTTACATACACTTATAAGATCCGTGAGGGTGTAAAGTTCTCCGATGGCTCTGATCTTACAATGGAAGATGTGTTGTATTCTCTAAATCGTGTGCGTGAGGACGCTTATGGAATGAGCTATCTTTTTGAACACGTCGACAGCTTTGAGGTAGATGAGGCAACAAGAACGCTCACTGTTCATCTTACTCAGCCTGACAGCACATGGAAGTATGTTCCTGCAACAACGCCATGTCAGATCTTGAAGAAATCTGTTGTGGAAGCTGAAGGTGACGCTTATGGAACAAATGAAGGCTCAGTAGTGGGTACAGGTCCATATAAGTTCGTATCATGGGCTGCTGACTCACAGATAGTTCTCGAAAAAAATGAATATTGGTGGGGCGGCGCAGATAATCTTGCTATTGACAAGATCAATTTCTATGTTATGAAAGACGCCAGCACTATCGCATTGGCAGTAAAGTCAGGAACTATCGATTTTGCACCTGGAATTACAAATGACGTTCTTCCGACTTACGAGTCACTGAGCAATTATAATATCATTCACGATTTTGAGACTTCTACGGCATTTGTTGCCCTGAACACACAGGTTGCGCCGTTTGATGATGTGAACGCAAGAAAGGCGCTTGCTTACTGTATAGACTCTTCTCTTGTTCAGCAGTCTATTGGTGGAAAATATTCCGCTAAGCTTGATGTTACCTGCCTGTCAGAAAATATGTATTACATGGATCCTGACAAGTGGCATACAGCAGTGAGCGAAATGGAAGATTACACAGTTCAGGATTATGATAAGGCAAAGGAGTATCTTGCTAAGTCAAAGTATCCTGACGGCTTTGAGTTTGATTTTTACACTTTGTCTGCCAATGTTCCGGAAGCTGAGCTTATTCAATCTATGGTCGGTGAGGTCGGTATCAAAATGAATATCAAGGAGATACTTTCAGCAGATATTTTCAGCTATCTGTATGGTTTCAATGAAGATGAAAACGGCAACAGACCATATCAGGCGTTTGGCTCGAGCTGGGTATCTGACTACCTCGATCCTGTAGGAAATTTGAAAACAATGTTCCACAGCTCAAATACAGTGCCGGGATGTGCAAATCAGGCAATGTGGAAGAATTCAGATTTTGACGCACTTATTGATAAATCTTACGAAACAACTGACGATAGTAAGAGAGTGGAATACTTTATTGAAGCTTCAAAGATAGCGGCTGATGATTGTGCATATATCCCACTTTATGCGCCTGAGTCGGTTTATGCGGTCAGCGACAAGTTTACATTTACTCCAAGTCCTCAGTCATTCTGGAACTTCTCTTATACTGATTTTCAGGTAAACAAATGATCTGAACGATGAAAATAATACACGCTGCGGCATTTATAATACTATGCCGCAGTGATGTTATCTGAAAGGATTGATCTTATGATTATGTCAGCGGATACGATCTGGCTTGCCATATGCACCGTGCTTGTGTTTTTTATGCAGACGGGATTTGCAATGCTTGAAACAGGCTTTACAAGAAAGAAAAATTCCTGCAATGTTATTATGAAAAACATTATGGATTTTGCGGTCGGCTCGATCTTTTATTGGATCGTGGGATTTGGCATAATGTTTGGTGCAACAACAGGCGTTGCGGGCGTGATAGATCTTTTCTCTAACGGCGATTATTCGGCTGCTTCACAAGCTATCCCACAGCCTGTATTTATGGCGTGGCAGTTAGTTTTCTGTGCAACGTCTGCTACTATCGTTTCAGGCGCTATGGCAGAAAGAACTTCATTCAAGTCATATCTTATTTATTCCGCAGTTATGAGTGCGGTTGTTTATCCTATAAGCGGCTGCTGGATATGGAACGCTAATGGCTGGCTCGCTCAGCTTGGTTTCCACGATTTTGCAGGCGGAACCGCCGTACATCTCTTGGGAGGTTCTGCTGCTTTTGCAGGTGCTGCAGTACTCGGCGCACGAATAGGCAAATATGACAAAAAGAAGAAGTCAAGGGCTATACTGGGTCAGAATATACCTTTGGCGGCTCTTGGAGCGTTTATACTGTGGGTGGGCTGGTTTGGCTTTAACGGCGGCTCGGTAGTGACCTCTGAGGGCGGATTTGACCTTGCAGCTATCGGCAGTGTGTTTATGAACACTATACTTTCTTCATCAGCATGTGCCGTATCTGCAATGATAATTACATGGGTAAGATACGGAAAGTCGGACATAACGATGACCTTAAACGGCATTGTGGCAGGTCTTGTTGCCGTCACAGCAGGAGCAGACCAGCTTCCGCACTATGCGGCGCTTCTCGTGGGCGTAGGTGCAGCTTTTGTTATGATCTATGGCATTGAGTTTATCGACCATATCTGTAAGGTGGACGACCCTGTTGGCGCAATATCAGTTCATGGTCTTTGCGGAGCTTTTGGCACAATAATGACGGGCGTGTTTTCAGTAGAAAAGGGCGTTATCTATACGGGTAGATTTAACTTTCTTGGCGTGCAGTTTCTTGGCGTTTTGTCTGTTGCTGCATATGGATTGGCTGCAATGACGCTTCTTTTCGTTATACTTAAGCATATGGTAGGCATCAGAGTTTCTGAAAAGGCTGAGATAATGGGTCTTGACCGCTCAGAACATGGTTGGCAGGGCAGTGTGACAGATGATCTTATTTCAGATCTGTCAGACGGAAATGCCAAGAGTGTTACACAGATAGACCTCTCAAAGCCTATAGATCGTTCAGCATATAAAGCTGACGGAAAGATACGCAAGGTAGTTATACTTATGAACAGCTCGAAATTTGAGTCGCTGAAAGACGCACTTGACGAGATAGATATAACCGGTATGACCGTAACAAATGTCAATGGCTGCGGAATACAAAAGGGCAGCACCGATTATTATCGTGGCTCGGAAGCAAAGTCACATCTGCTTCCAAAGATAAAGGTCGAGATCGTTATCAGTACAGTTCCACTTGGGCTTTTGGTAGACACGGTAAAGCGTGTGCTGTACAGCGGCAATATCGGAGACGGAAAGATCTTTGTATATGAGGTCGAAAATGTAATAAAGATCAGAACTGACGAAGAGGGCAAAATGGCGCTTGAATAGCAGTTTGCTGACGAAAAGGGGTATTCATTATGGATCAGGAACTAAAAAAGAAATATCTTTCCATAAAAGAAATGGGTCAAAGGCGAGGCGTTTCTTCAAAAACACTGCGGTATTATGATAGTATTGGGATCTTCAAGGCTGATTATGTTGACCCTGATACGGGATACAGATACTATGATCCACGGCAATATGAGAAGCTTGGCACGATACTTGAACTGCGCAGCCTGAATTTTTCACTTAATGAGATAAAAGAATATTTCACGGAGAGGAATATGAAGAAGTCTGTAGATATGCTCAAAGAACACTATAAGCTTCTTGAGGAGGAGATACGGAGCAAGCAAAGGCTGGCGGAGACTATCAAAGAAAAAATAGATTTCATTGATAAGGCTGTCGACAATGATATCGAGCTCGAGAAGTTTACTTTTGAGGATTTTCCAGCACGATATATCATATCCCAGCTCAATAGATCTGATAAAAGTGATGAATCCGTTGCATTTGAATTTATGCACCTTGAAAGTCATCTTCATGAAACTGCGCCGATCTTGGCTTCTGATCGAATAGGCTTTTATATGGATTTTGATGATATTTCCGAGATAGAAAATATGGATAATTGGCACACCATGATAATGTGTAGTGAAGAAATGAAGAGCTCAAGACATTTCTGCGTGCTTCCTGCTGGAAAATATCTGTGTGCATATTTTAAGGATTATACCGCTGACAGGGAATTATTCATAAAAATGTTTTTGGAATATGTCAAGTTTAACAATATTAAATTGAAAGGAATAATGATACAGCAGTTCAAAATAGATGTAACTGTTACTGACGATCCGAA
>CALEJX010000287.1 GCA_937898375.1 uncultured Ruminococcus sp. | reverse complement strand
GCAGGTGCGGAGTATTCTATAGAAAGCTCCTCGGTGGCATTTCTGCCCCTTGGAAGCTTTTTGTCGCTTCTTATAAACTCCCTGAGCATAGCATTCACAAATCCGCTTGCCGCAGGGTTTCTGTTTTTCTTTGCAAGCTTCACAGACTCGTCCACTGCCGCACTGTCAGGAACAGAGTCTATATACAAAAGCTGATAAAGACCCATTCGCAGTATAACTCTGACCTCAGTACCAAGCTTATTCTTAGGGTTGCGTGAATATTCCCGAATAATGTTGTCAAGGGTTATCTGTCTTTCCAAAACGCCGTAGAAAAGTGCTGCGGCGAATTTCTTGTCCTGAGGAGAAAGGTCAGACCTTTCAAGACCCTCATCAAGAAGTATATTTGAATATGAGCCGCTGTTTTCAAGCCTTGTAAGCAGCCTTAAAACCGTTTTTCTGGCGTTTCCCATAGCCCCTCCGAATTATCCCAGCACAGTGCCGTTCTCGATATGTCTGCCTCTGAGAAAATCAGCGGTATCCATTCTCTTTGAACCCTCAGCCTGCACCTGAGTAAATCTTATCACTCCGTCTGAGCAGGCAACAGAAAAATCGCTGTTATCCACCACAGTGCCCACAGGCTTTCCGCATGGCTTTGTGGAAACTATCTCAGACTTGTATACTTTCAGCCTTTTGCCCTCCAGAACTGTAGTAGCACAAGGCCAATCAGACAGACCGCATATCTGCTTGTGTATCTTTCTAACAGGCTTTGTGAAATCTATATGGCAAAGCTCTTTTGAAAGCATAGGTGCATAAGTCGCAAGGCTCTCGTCCTGCTTAACAGGGGTTATCTCGCCCTTGTCGAGCTTTTCAAGCGTGTCTGTAAGCACATCTGCACCCATTTCGGCAAGTCTGTCAAAAAGTTCGGCGGCTGTTTCGTTCTCGCCGATAGGAGTAGCCTTTTCCACAAGGATATCTCCCGTATCCATGCCCTCGCCCATAAGCATTGTAGTAATGCCCGTTTCGGCTTCGTCGTTAAGCACAGCCCACTGTATCGGGCCTGCTCCACGATATTTGGGAAGCAGCGAGCCGTGGACGTTCACGCAGCCAAGCCTTGGTATATCAAGCACCGACTTAGGAAGCATCTTGCCGTATGCCGCCACAACTATACAATCAGGGGCAAGGTCTGCGATAATTTTCACATACTCCTCGCCGTCTTTTTTAAGGCTCTGGGGCTGATAAACAGGGGTGTCATGCTCCTGCGCCAACACCTTTACAGGGGGCGGCGTAAGCTTATATCCTCTGCCCTTAGGCTTATCAGGCTGAGTGAAAACAGCCTGCACCTCATATCCACTGTCATAAAGCTTTTTCAGCGTTGGTACGGCAAAATCAGGCGTACCCATGAAGATTATTTTCATTAGTCCTCGACCTCTACAAATTCTTCAACTATCTCAGTAAACAAATGACCCTCAAGGTGTGCAAGTTCGTGGCAAACGCACTGTGCGAACAGCTCTGACACTTCCATTTCATACCACTTGCCGTGTCTGTCCTGCGCCTTGAACTTAACTCTCATAGGTCTTGTAACATAGCCCCACTCGCCAGGGCAGGAAAGACAGCCCTCCAGAACTCTCTGTTTTTCCTCGCTCTGCCATGTTATCTCTGGGTTGATAAGCTCGTATACCTTATCGTCGATGATTATAACAACAACCCTTCTCAGTTTTGCCACCTGCGGACCTGCAAGGCCAACGCCGTTGGCGTTTTTCAAAGTCTCTGTCATATCGTCAAGAAGCTGACCGAGCTTGTCGTCAAATTCTGTAACAGGCTTGCAGACCTTGTGAAGTATCTCGTCGCTCTTATTAAGTATTTTTCTGAGTGCCATTTATTTAACTATCCTTTCTTAAAGCCCGATATCGCCGTTTATGTCGGCATAAATACGAACTGTCTGATAATCTTTATTTTTATAGAACTCGCCCAGAACGTGCTTTATCATCTCACGAAAATCCGCAGTATTGCGTGTTTTCAGGATAAGTCTGTATCTGTAGCGATTATTTATCATTTCAAACGTGCATGGTGCAGGACCCAGCGCCCTAAGCGGAAATTTCACCTTATGCTGTGAGATATACTCTCTTATAAGCTGAGTCACCCAACGTGAAGCGCCTATGACCTTGCTTTCAAGGGGCGCTGAAAAACCTATTACGCATATATCGCAAAACGGCGGATATGTCAGCGACTTTCTCAGTGCTATTTCCTCTTTATAGAACTCATCATAGTTCTGCTCTGCCGCAAGGTTCAGCACATAGTGGTCAGGCACAAATGTCTGAATGTATGCAACACCGGGTTTATCTCCCCTGCCGCTTC
>CALEJX010000286.1 GCA_937898375.1 uncultured Ruminococcus sp. | reverse complement strand
TATATCCAAGATAGTCAGCAAGAACGATACCATTAAGATACTCGCCACGGGAAGCCGCATAGTCACGTCCTGCCTTGCCGATAAAGCAAGCCTTAATAGTCTCAAACTCCTTTTCAAGAGAAAGGTCAAGACCCAGATCGTTGATTATACCGTAATATCTATCCTTGATAGCGTCGAACTCGCTGCTGAAATCCTTGCCCTTTGCAGCAAGATCATAGCAGCCGTAAAGCATATCAGTTACCTTTGTGTCGTTTGAAAATCTTTTACCAGGAGCAGACGGCACAACAAATCTTCTTGAGCTTTCTGCTGTGATTATCTCCTTGACCTTTTTGAACTGCTCAGCGCTTGCAAGAGAGCTGCCGCCGAATTTTACAACCTTTGTCATTACACAAACCCCTTATAAACTATAGAATTATTCCTGTCTGCGTGCTTTTTTCCACGCTGACGTTACAATAAATAGTATACCGAATTTGCGTGATTAAGTCAATGTATAAATGGACTAATTTTTATAGATTTTTCGGTGTATGTTTGTGAAATACGCTTGTATTCCTATGACGGACAACTCGTGCTAAAGAAAAAGCCCCGACCGAAGTCAGGGCGGATATCTTATCAGACCGATTAAATCGTCACAACCTGAGTATTATTCTTTTTAAGCACCTCGATAAAATCTTTTTCAGGAACAGGCTTTGAGAAGTAATATCCCTGAATGAAATCACAGCCCATGCCAAGAAGCGTGTCAAGCTGGTGCTTGTTCTCGATGCCCTCAGCAACTATCTGCATATTGAGCTTCTTTATCATCGCCACCGTACTCTCGATAGCAATATGTGCCTTGTCGCTTTTGAAACACTCCCAAACTATCTCCTTTTCAAGCTTGATAAATCTGAAAGGCAGGCTGAGAAGATATGTCATATTTGAATAGCCTGTGCCGTAATCGTCAAGCGCAAACTTCACGCCGTAGTCCGAAAGGGTCTTGATGTTCTTTTCCATAATGTGTGGAGTATACACCGCCGCAGTTTCCGTCACTTCAAGGCAGATAGACGACGGGTCTACCTTATATCTGTCCATAACGCTGAGAAGCTGCTCCACAAGGTCAGACTGCATACACTGCACCACTGACAGGTTTACCTGCACATATTCGATGCCAAGAGAAGTTCCCACGCCCTTCTTTATAAAGCGGCATGCTTCCTCGAAAACATATTTGCCTATTTTCAGTATCTTGCCGTTTTCCTCTGCTATAGGGATAAACTCCTGAGGAGGGATAAAGCCAAGCTTATCGTCTTTAAGCCTAACAAGGGCTTCGCAAGAAACTATCTTGTTCCTTGAACTTGAATATATCGGCTGATAGTATACCTCAAAGCCACGATTGTCCAGCGCCTTGTCTATAGCGTTTTCGACTTCACTGCGGCGCTTGCTGTCATAAAAGTTTATGTCAGTCGCATGGAGAAGTCTTTCCGTTTCAGGCTCTCTGTGCTTGAACTGCTCGATAAAGTCCACGAGCATATCGGCATTATCAACGTCCTCAGGGCAATCGATGCGCATAAAGCAGGCTGTTATAAGAGTATCAACAGTGCCTATCTTCCAGTTGTCAGAAAGCTTTTCTCTGATTATGCGATAGGTCTCCCCCACCTTTTCAGAGTCTTTCGGGAACATAAGCGCAAAACACTCGTCTTCCAGATAAAAGCCGTCGCCGAGGTTTACAAAGTTGTAAAGATAGTCAGAAAAGCTTCTAAGCAGAGAGTTTGAAAAACGTCCGCCAAAAGTTTTCATGAGCATTTTGAAATCAGGTATCTTTATAAGCAGAAGTGTGAACGCAGAAGACGACGCATATTTTATTGAACACCTGTTCACAAAACTGCTCCAGTTGAGCATTTTTGTGCCCGGATCTATCATATCGTCTTGATTTTGCAGAGTGAACATTATAAGCAGCATACAAACCGACGCCGCAAAGCACTCCACAAGAAGATGCTGGTCTATCATCTGTATTATCACTGCCACCACTGTCATCGAGATAAATGCAGTTATAGATGTCACCACTTGCCTTGTGAGCATTCCCCTGTTGCCCATTGCATAAATGATGCCAAATACAAGATAGTATATCGCCACAATATAGGTCAGCGGCTGGAGCGGACCACGATGATAACCGCCTTGACTATCCACATAGATAATAAAATGTGTTGCAGGCGTTGTAAGGACAAAGAAGAGGTCAACTATCATCGGCGCAAATAACACGCTTTTGAAGAAGTTTGACATTCCTTTGAAACCGTCTGTCAGGAAAAGTATGTAAATTACAAATATAAACGGGATAAGATTATGGGTGAAATAATAAGCCGTGTGAAAAAACGTTTTCAGCCCTATGCCCCACTGAGCTGTAGACACCACGCCAAGAATGTCAAACACCGTAGACAGAGCCGAATCGCCCACAAGGACGCCGAAAACCTTGTTCTTGCTGCATGGAATACGCTTTTTGAAATAGAACACAACTCCCGTGATAGCATATATCACAAGGGCGCATATATCATAATGGATAATATAACCCACAACGCAGACCTCCCCATACTATTATGGTAATATTTTAACATAACTCTGTTATGGATTCAACAGAGTTTACAGAAAGTTATAACTTTTTTGGTTGTGTGCATAAGTTACATATAAATAAAAGTCCGAATTTAGGGGTTTTGTCAATTATTGTCCAATTGATGCGGCGTCCGTTCACGCAGTGTACAAATATTAGTCATCACGAACATTTTAGCATTTTTTATATAATACTTCTCTCATTAAAAGTTAGAAAAATGTATAATAATTTAACTTGCGACAAAAAGATATACAAGCTTTTAAATAATTTTTAAATTCGTCAGTTTGACTTGACTAATAAATAGTTTGGAGTTATAATAAAATTACGGTAAAAATTCTGTCAGAGGACTTGTAAAAAGCTCGTCTTTTGGCAGAGTTTCTGTATATACCGAAATAATTAGTTCTTACTAATCTTTAAAGAGAAAACAGGAGGTAATAATTATGTTAAAGTGTTTTAAGGACGAAAAATTCTGGTGTGCAGTAGGCGGTGCAGCCGCAGTTATTCTTGGCAAGAAAGTCGTAAAGGCTAAGAAGACAAGAGAGCTTGCCGTTACAGGTCTTGCAAAGGGAATGAAGCTCAAGAGCGACGCTCAGTCAGCACTGAGAAGCATGAAGGACGAAGCTTCTGATATCTGCTATGACGCTAAGGTCGAGGCAGGAATAGATAACGAGGAAGAAGTAACTGAATAATGAGAGCACAGATCGTTTATGACAAGCCCTGCCGCATACGTTTCCGCTGCGGCTGTGACGCTTTCACAAAAGAACTTGAACGGTCAATACATAAGCTTGTTATGTCAAACCCGTGGGCTGTTGCCTGCGAGGCTCACTATGAGAATGGCGGAATACTTATCCGCTATAAAGAGGGCCACAGAGCCGAAGCTGTTGAGCTTGTAAGAAAGCTCAGGGCAAGCGAGCTTGAACCTGTCAGCGACAATCAGTATGACACAGAGGAGATAGACAGAAACTTCAAGTCTGACCTTGCAAAGCTGGTGGCTCAAAGGTATATAAGGAAAGCTGTGCTTCCTGCGCCTATAGGTGCGGCACTTATTGTGTACAGCGGACTTAAATACATAGCAAAGGGCGTAAGCGCACTGTTTGACGGCAAGCTGACAGTTGAGGTGCTTGACGGAGCGTCAATAAGCGCTTGTCTTATCCAGAAAAATTACAATACGGCGGGCACTGTTATGTTTCTGCTGTCTGTATCGAGCTTGCTGGAGGATTACACAAGAGCGAGAACAAGAGCCGCTCTTACTGACAGCTTGGCGATAAAGGCAGACCAGGTTTGGCTGGCAGGCGAGGACGCCGATACGCTCATACCAATGTCACAGCTTCAGGTGGACGACTGCATAAGGGTGCGCACAGGAAGCGTTATCCCTGTTGACGGTCAGATAACCGAGGGCGAAGCTTACATAAACGAAGCTTCCATGACAGGTGAGCCTCTTGCAGTAATGAAGTGCGCAGGGGCAAGCGTATTTGCGGGAACAGTTGTTGAGGAAGGCTCAGTGGTTATAAAAGTACGCAAGCTTTCTTCCGACACAAAGATAAGCAAGATAATCGAGCTTATCGACAACTCAGAAAATCTTAAAGCAGGCGTGCAGAGCAAGGCGGAGCGTCTTGCGGACTCTATCGTGCCGTACAGCTTTCTTGCCTTTGGTCTTACACTTCTGTTTACAAGAAATGTCACAAAGGCAGTTTCAGTTCTTATGGTGGACTATTCCTGCGCTATCAAGCTTTCAACGCCTATAGCCGTTATATCCGCTATCAAGGAAGCAGCTGATGATGACGTTACGGTAAAGGGTGGAAAATATCTTGAAGAATATGCTCTTGCCGACTCTATCGTTTTTGACAAGACCGGCACTCTTACAAACGCTGAGCCTGTGCTTGAAAAGGTAATAGCCCTTGGAGATTACTCCGAGGCGGAAACGCTGAAAATAGCGGCTTGCCTTGAAGAACACTTTCCTCACAGCGTAGCGAGAGCTATAGTAAAGGGTGCGGCTGACAGAGATATCGACCATGCCGAGGAACACGCCGAGGTGCAGTATATAGTTGCCCACGGCATTTCAACAACGCTCCACGGCAAACGTGCTATCATAGGAAGCAGGCATTTTGTCTGCGAGGACGAGGGCATAGAGATAACAGACGAACAGCAGGCTGAGATAGACGAGAAGTCAGGGGCTTGCTCAGTTGTATATCTTGCAGTGGGCGATAAGCTCACAGGTGCGCTCTGCATAAGCGACCCGCCTAGACCTGAAGCCGAAGAAGCTGTCAGAAAGCTCAAAGAAGCAGGCATAACAAATATCGTTATGCTCACAGGTGACAGCGTAAAGGCGGCTGAGATAACCGCTCAGAAGCTTGGCATATCAGATTTCAGGGCGCAGGTGCTTCCTGAGGACAAACACAGATATGTTGAACAGCTCAAAGAGCAGGGTCACAGAGTAATAATGGTAGGCGACGGAATAAACGACGCTCCAGCCCTTGCGGCTGCGAACGTTTCTGTTGCAATGAGCGACGCTTCTGATATCGCAAAGGAAACTGCCGATATCACAGTTCGTGGCGCAGACCTTACACAGCTTGCGGCTATAAGACAGCTTAGTGAAAAGCTTATGCACAGGATAAACAGCAACTACAGATTTATAGTTCTGTTCAATTCAGCGCTTCTGCTGTCAGGCGCTTTCGGACTTTTACAGCCGTCAGCGTCAGCGCTTCTGCACAACGCCTCCACAATGGCGATATGTGCAAAGAGCATGACTCCTCTGGAGGATAAAAAGCGCAAAAAGAAAAGCAAATAGCAAAATATAAAGAGCGAATGATCATTACGTCATTCGCTCTTTCTGTGTCTTATGGCTTTTCTATTATTTTTATCAGCCTGTCAGCCGACTTTATTATGACATACAGCGGCAGTGCAAAAACTATTACAGGCAAGGCAAACACTGCTGTCAGCACACCGCTCACCCATATGACAGCCGAGGATAATTTCTTTCTCCACCTCATCTGTCCGCTACCTTTTGACTATCCTGTAATAGACTTTTGCAGTTAGACCATAAACTATAGCATAGACCGCCGCAAATGCCCCGAAGCTTACAAGAGTGCATTTGAGATAGAGCTTTTCATTTGTAAGTCCCATAAGCTTCAAGATGTTCATTACCATAGGCTGTGCAAATGCAACATGAAGTCCTGCTGTTATAAGAGGCAGGAAGAACACTGTGAGTATCTGGGAATGGATAGTGCTTTTTACCTCGCCGTGAGTCATTCCCACTTTTTGCATAATATCAAAACGCTGTTTGTCATCATAGCCCTCTGATATCTGCTTATAGTAGATAATGAGTATAGCCGCCATTGTAAAGAGTATTCCAAGGAAAATGCCGATAAAGAAAAGTCCTCCGAAATCTGAGCTGAGTTCGTCATTGAGCGCTGCACGGCTTTGAACATAACCGCTAAATTCATCATCACTTGCGATAATGTCCGAAAGCTTTTTCTCCACCACCTGCTGTTTATCAGCGTCAAGATCTGTGTCATAGCCCACAAATCTATGCATGAGAGAATATGCGTCGGAGTAAGCCTTTTTCTGATTTTCGTAAATGCCGTCAAAATCCTCAGCGTCAGGAAGAATAACACAGAGCCTTTCCGTTCCGTCATCATCACCCAATACAAGCTTTGAAATATCCTTTATCTCCTCTTTTACGCTGAACTTTGTTCCGTTTATATCAATGTTTTTGAAATTATCCGTTTTTCTGTTTATATATACCTGACCTTTGTCGAGAGTAAAGTCAGTGTGATTTAGCTTGTTGTAATCATCAAGGGTCATGAAATAAAGCTGCCATACGTCTACCGAGCTTATAGAAATATCCTCATAGCCGAAGCTAAATACGCCGTTATCTTTCTTTAACGCCGCATCTGCAAGAAAGTTGTATGTGTCTATATTCTCCGCCGTGGTATCATTTTCCTTTATGCAGTTTTGAAGTTCTTCTGCAATGCCGTCAAGATCTGACAGCTTTTCTGCTTTACTTCCGTAAACATAAGCCTGAATATCATATGAACAGCGCTTTTGAACTATATCATCAACGCCTATCACAAGCGAGCTTGTGGAGGATATCATCACAAGCACCATTGTGGAAAGAATACAAATGTTGCCAAGACCAACCGCATTTTGCTTCATTCTATACATCATGCCTGAAACGCTGATGAAATGTCTTGTTTTATAATAGTATCTCTTGTTCTTTTTCAAGAGCTTCAAAACTGCGATACTGCCTGCGGTGAAGATAAAATATGTTCCCACGATAACAAGTATCACCGCAATGAAAAACATCGTAAGCGCCTTGACAGGATTTTTGATAGTCACCGCCATGTAA
>CALEJX010000285.1 GCA_937898375.1 uncultured Ruminococcus sp. | reverse complement strand
GGAAACAAGAAAAACAATATCAACAGCGTGACCACAGTTATGTGATACGCCGCCGTATGCCGCAGCATTATCTGCTGCCCCTGATAGTTGCAGGGGGTTTTACTCTTGTGAGTATCTCTGAAAGTATGTCATTTCTGTTCACGCCCTCGACCACCGATTGTGGTCTGAGCACCAGTCTGTGAGCGCACGCGTCTATATAAACGTTCTGTATATCCTCTGGGACAACGTAATTTCTTCTGTCGATAAGTGCGTTTGCTCTTGAAAGGGTAACAAGAGCGATAACGCCACGAGGGCTTACTCCAAGCTCTACAAGAGGGTGCTTTCTTGTTTCCTCGCAGAGAGTTATTGCATATCTCATAACGTCCTCTGTTACCTTTATGGAAGAAAGATAATCATGCACCTGACTAATGCTCTGAGCATTTACGATAGCCTTTATCTCATTGAGGGGGTTTGTGTATCTTCTTGCATTGAGTATCTTTATCTGATCGTCGCATGAAGGGTAGCCTATAGAAAGTTTTACCATAAATCTGTCAAGCTGTGACTCAGGTAGCGGGTGTGTGCCTGACGCACCTAGAGGGTTTTGGGTAGCGATGCAGATGAAAGGGTGAGGAAGCTCATGGGTAACGCCGTCAACTGTCACGCTTCGCTCCTCCATTGATTCAAGAAGCGCAGACTGTGTTTTCGGAGATGTACGGTTTATCTCGTCTGCCAAAAGCAGGTTGCACATTACAGCGCCCTCGTGAAATTCAAACTTATTGTCCGCCTTGTTGAGCATTGTGAAGCCCGTGATATCAGACGGGGTCGTGTCTGTTGTGAACTGTATTCTCTTGAAATCAAGTCCCAATGCCTTTGCAAAGGCAAGCACAAGGGTGGTCTTTCCCACTCCAGGGCAATCTTCAAGGAGGATATGTCCTCCTGCATAAATGGTCATAAGCACTTTTTTGACTATCTCGTCTTTACCCGTAAATGCTTTTTTTTACCTCAGCCATTATGTATTCTGACTGCTCTACTACCATGAAAACCACTCCTCTAAACTTTTCATTATTGTGTAAACTGTATCATAATCAAGCTCTGACTCTGTTTCTTCAAGACCCAAAAGCTTTCTCAAACCATTATGCTCTTGCGCATATTTATTTACTACCTGCTGTGTACATTCTTCAAGAGTCGTGCCGCTCCAAAGTGATGAAAGAAAAACATTACTGCACCAATCCTGCAGGCTTGTATAACCGATATATCTGTATATCCAGCTATTGTAATAGGTCTCTGCACAGCCCTCAGGCACGATTATCCTAACGTCATTGATCGTATCGCCGTTTGTGGAAAACTGGAACGTTGTTCCGTCGCTGAACAAAACAAGCTCCGGCGGCGTTTTTGACGTAAACTCTATAGTCTTGAGATAAGGACACTCGCCAAACACACCATAATAAAAGCTTGTGACCGTTGGTGGGAAAACTATATGCTCTATAGCAGTTCCGATAAAAGCGCCTGACAAAACTGCGGTCACGTTAGTATCCTCATTGAATGTAACTGTTTTAAGTGACGGACAATAAGCAAAAGCCTGCTCAAGCACAAGGTTATATGTATCAGGGCTGTCAAAGGTAACGGAGGTTATATTTGCGCACTTCAAAAAGGCATGGTCGCCAATAAGCATGGTATTCTTGTGTATGGTCATATCTCCTGACAAACCTGACTCTGCAAAGCCATACTGATCCACATAGCCAAGATAATTCCAGCTCACAGGGTCAATGGTGAACTCGTTCTTACAACTTGCGAAAGCGTAAGGTGCAACAAGGTCTGTTCCTTCCTTAAAGGTGTATTCACCGCTGACATCAGAGGTCACTGACAGAAGATAGATATATCCATTCTGGTCATAGCCGTAGACCGCACCAACGCCGTTATCGTCAACATACAAGTCATAATCGTCAACATAATCAGAGATAGTATTTGAATATCCGCTTGCTCCGTCAGGACAATAAAAGCGGCAGTTTTTCAAAGTATTGCTTGGAACATACTCATTTTCAAATTCGCCCTCTGCCGCATTGAATGCCACGCAGGCAAGCTTTGGACAATTATCAAGCACGCCGTCAGACACGAAGATATATTCTTTTGAAAGGCAAACAAGCTTTTCGAGGTCATCACAGCCGTCAAATGCGCCTGTGAGTATCTCCTGTGTTTCATCGCTTAGTTGGACTGCAACAAGGTCTTTACATCTGCTGAAAGCTCTGTTTGCAATAGCAGTAGGCTTTGTGCCGTCAGGAAGCTCGCCGTAGAAATATCTCAGACCGACAGGAGCTTTCATCAGTGTGATACCCTCGTTCTCCTTGAAATACTCGTAATCGTCCACATGGCAGACTTCAAAATCGTCCTCGACAACCTTAAATTCAAGCTGGTCTGTGAACTTGTTGAGCATAGCTTCATAAGCGTCCTTATACCCCTCTTTTACACGAAGACGAACAACGCTTATTGAGTACATTATGCTCTTGGAATTTATGGCAGGCACAGTATCTCCGCAGAACTATATATCCATGCTCTCAGACAGCGCAAGCACATTTTCGTCAATTCTCTTAAGAGTAGACGGGAGTATCACCTTTGTAAGCTCGCTGTTTTCAAAAGCGCCTGTTCTTATTTCAGTTACGCCCTCAGGCACAACATAAACTCCCTTTACGTTCTCTGTAACTCCGCAAAGGGCATTTCCGTCCTCAGTATCGATAAGGATAGCATCGTCTTTGGTATAATAGTTTGTGTGGGTGTTTTCGCTCTGAGGTTTAAGAGTATTGTTTCCAAGCTTCAAAGCCCACTTTTTCAGATACTTAAGATAGCAATTATCAGGAACATAGATATCTGCGCCGTGAAGCTTTGAAAGATCAACGTCAGGCACGTCTGTCGATGAGAACGAGATATTCTCTATGCTGTTTTTGCTGTCAAGGTCTACTGTTTTAACAGTGACGGGCACGCTTACATAAGTCTTTTCATATGGCACATCAATAAGCTTTGTTATATCCTTATTGAATAGCATACCATTCACCAAAGCAAAATAGCTGCTCTTCTCGCTTACCTTATACTCATTTCTCACAAGCATCTTGTTATTGACATACATCACAGAAGCTGGTATCTCTATGCTGTCTACATTAACGGACATATCCACCCTATGTATACCCTGTGGGATAACGATGTTTCTATTTTTACCTGTGTAGTCTGTGATGGTCTGAAGATAGACGTAATTATCGTGGCTATCCCACATTGTTGTTATAGCCGCCTTAAAGTCTGCTGGGAGCTTTGTTTTAGACAGAGGATAAAGCACGTTAAGACCTTTGTTTTTTACCTCATAGTCATAATAGACAGGCTCGCCGCCGTTGTTTTCAGACCAGCCTGGGAAAACGCTCGTTATCTCCTGACCGATCGTAGGAAAAATATCGTCGCCGATATCATACATTTTCTGATAATACTTCAAAAGGTCAACAGTGCCGCCAAACTCAGGATACTGCTCTGACTTAGAATTCACATAGTTGGTGTGGTCAAAGTCTGCAAGAATGACCTTGCACGGCTCAACAGTAAAGCTTACCTCCTGCGTGAGCCACTTACTGTTCTCGTTGAGCCTTACGCTGAATTTGCAGGTAAAATCCTCGGTGGCTGTTTCAGGATAATCGGTTATTTTGATATTTGAATTAAGCTCTGTCAATCTATATATCTTTCCATTGTATGACAAATGCACATTAGTGGCGCAAAGCAATACCCATGGTGTGAGCTTTTCGCCGTAATAGATACAATCTGTTTCAAAAGTCTGACCAAGCGCAACAACGTTCAGTTCCGGAAGATAGATATCATCGCCTGTGTCAGGGTCAGGAGTTATTCCGTCATCAGGCATTGGATATGTGGGGAACATTCCGTCATAGATATCCTTAGGAAGCTCAGGCTCTTTTTCCACATAGTTATTGTCATAAACAGGCTCACTTGGCTTGTCGGGCGTCGAGGGCTTATCAGGATTTGACGGCTTATTGTTGTTATTACCGCCATTGCCGTTGTTGCTGTTGCCGCCATTTTCATTATTGCCTGAATTAGAGCTTCCGCCATTAGAATTATGGTTTTTATCGTCCTTGGCGTTGTCGCCCCTGCTGTTATTGCCGCCCTGTCCGTCTGAGTTTGAATTGCCGCCGTTTCCGTTTGACGGCACATATGTGATGCTTCCGTTGTCGCCTGAGTTATCATGCCTTTTGATAGTAATATCGGCATTATCTGCGTCGCCGCTTATAACATAGGTGTTATCGTTAGGGTCGGTGACAACACTGTCAGAATTGTTGTCACGATTTACAGTATTATCAGAAGTGGAGTCATTGTTATCATCTCCACCGTTCTGTTCAGGGTCGATAATAGTCGGCTGCTTATCTTCGTCTTTCTTTGTCTGAAAAAGCACAGGGGCGTTAGGCTTTTCGTTATTGCCGATAGTCTTATCGGCAGTGTTGTCTTTCTCCCAATGTGTGCTTTCGCCGTTGTTGTCACTGTTATCGCCCGAAACATTGTTGCTTTCATCTTCGTCAAACGTTATCTGATTTTTATTTAGCTTATCATTAAGGGAATACTTATTAGGGTCAAAAGGATCGTTCTTGCCGCTGAAATACGCCCCAACGCCCACACCCGCCACAGTGAGGGACACTGAAAATGCGATGATGCGCTTATAGATCATCTTCATACCCTTATCCTCCTTTCATCTACGTCTATATATTTTTACCTTTCTTGCTGTTTATTATCATGCCTATTTCTTTTTTCATTGCATTAAGATCAACAGGCTTCGGAAAATGACCGTCCATACCCATTTCCACAGAAAGTCTTTTATCCTCCACAAATGCGTCAGCAGAAAGTGCGAAAATACAAACCTGCTCTGCGTCACTTCTGTCAAGCTGTCTTATCTTCATTGCGGCTTCTCTGCCGTTGAGCTTCGGCATCTGCACGTCCATAAGGATAAAGTCGTAATAGCCCTCAATGCTCTTTGAAAACTTGTCCACCGCTTCCTCGCCGTCCTTTGCAACATCGACCTGTGCGCCCTCTTCGGTGAGGATATCCACAACTATCTCTGCGTTTATGTCATTATCCTCCGCCAGCAGGATACGCTTGCCACTATAAGTAAATTTTTCTGTAGATACCTGCACTCCGCTCTTTGCAGGTATTTTCTTAGCCTGTTCAGGGTCAGCCTCAGGCAGCGACAGGAACACAGTGAAGTCTGAGCCCTTGCCCTGCAAGCTGTCGATAACGATAGTTCCGCCCATTATCCTTACGATTTTGTCGGTTATCGCCATGCCAAGACCGCTTCCGCCGTATTTGTGGGTTATATTAGTGCTTTCCTGCTCAAAAGGCAGGAATATCTTATCAAGAAACTCCGCCTTTATACCGATACCGGTATCATGGACTTTTACCATAAAATCGAGCTTACCTTTTTCATAAAGCATTTGGCTGAACGTCACCGAGATAGTACCCTTTGAAGTGAACTTCTGAGCGTTTGACATGAAGTTTATAAGCACCTGACAAAGTCTTGTTTCGTCGCCGATAACGCAGTAATTCTCAAACTGCCCCATATCTATAATGAACTCAACGCCCTTTGCTTCAACAGTTGACCTGAACATATTATCAAGCTTCTGCGCCACGTCACGGAGGTCAAAAGGCTTATGTTCAAGCTCAAGCTTGCCTGCTTCTATCCTTGAAAGGTCGAGAATATCGTTTATTATAGTCAAAAGATACTGCGAAAGATTTTCCGCCTTGTTGATATAATCCACAGCCTGTGGCTCATTTTGCACTGCTTTTCTGCAAGTGACAGCATACCGATTATGCCGTTCATCGGCGTTCTTATCTCATGAGACATTCTGGAGAAAAACTGAGTTTTTGTCTGGCTTTCGCTCTCCGCCTTTTTTATCTTGTCTTCAAGTGCAAAACACTCGTTTTTGATATCTGTTATATCACAGAATATAAAAAGATCCGTGCCGCCCGTTTCGCTGTGAGAAACGTTCACGTTATACCAACGGTCGCTTCCGCTGACCTTAAAGGAATATTCCAGCGGTCTTTTGCCATCCCAGTTATCATACTCTCTGAAAAGTTCATGGCTATCGTCTATCTCAGAAAGCACTTGGATATCACTGTAAAGCTTTTTCAAAGGCACGCCGAACATGCTCTCGAAATTATCAGAAACATAAAGTGGAAGCTTATCAGAAGTCCTCAGCACCATTTCCACGGTTTTCATGCCCTCATATGACTTTACACCACGAACAGAGATACCTGTATTCTTCTTGAAAGAAAGATACTTCACCCTATAGTAAAAACAAAATAAAAAAACTGCCACCAGAAATTCTATCAGCAGAACTATCACAAGCTCAAAATGCTCTCCTAGCGCAGAAAAATAATCTCTTATTACATTCATTCGTTACTCCTAAACTGTCTCACTTTGTTTCGCTCTCCAAAATTCGTTGCGAAAACATAATAAATATACACAATTATCACATTTTACTTCTTAATTATAACAAAAATCGACATTAAATATCTACTGTAAAAAATCACTATCCTATTAATTTTTCCTCTTTTCATGCAATGCTTTAACTAAATATTAATATGTTACTGCTCATAAGCTATAATCAAACCGACAGTCATGGTGGCTGTCGGTCAAAATTCAGCTATCTATTTTTGTCACAGCATCATACACTATCCTATATTTCTCACAGACCTTTTCATAATCCTGCTCATAACCTGTCAGTTCGCCGTCTCTCAGATCCTCTGTGAGGTCATAGCTTGCCTTGTAAAGCTCGTCAAAGCCGAGATTGCTGCAAATGCCTTTGAGGGTGTGAGCCATACGGAAAGCTTCCTTGGCGTTTTTCTCCTCCAATGCCTTGCACATATCATGAAAAGTCGTATCGTCAGCAAATCTTTTTGCAAACTTTGTTATCATTTTCTCGCTGCCGAAACGTCCTAAAACGCTGTCATAATCTGCGCCAATGCACTCATAAAATTCTCTGGTAGTCATCTGGATACTCCTTGCAAATCATATTATTCTACGCCCTTAACAAGCTCGTCCTGAATATCTTTAAGACATTCAATAAGCACAGGGTTGAAAGTGCCGCACTCTCCGTTAAGTATCATTTCCATAGCCTTTTCGTGAGAATACGCCTTTTTATAAACTCTCTCGCTGACAAGTGCGTCATAAACGTCAGCAATAGACACTATCTGCGCCGATATAGGTATCTCGTCACCCTTAAGCCCGTCAGGATAGCCTTTGCCGTCATAACGTTCATGGTGCCACCTGCATATATCGTGAGCTATCTTGATAAGCGGTTCGTCACGGAACTGCTCTAAACTTTCAAGGATATTTGCTCCGATAGCGGAATGTGTTTTCATTATCTCAAACTCCTCTTTGGTGAGCCTGCCGGGTTTGTTAAGTATCTTATCGTCAATGCCTATCTTACCGATGTAATGAAGAGCCGCCGCCATTGGTACAAGGAGCTGCTCTGTGCTGCTGATAGTGTA
>CALEJX010000284.1 GCA_937898375.1 uncultured Ruminococcus sp. | reverse complement strand
CTGCAAAGCAGAAATTGCGCCGCTCCCCTACATCTCATTTTATAACTGCCTTTTCTGTTCATTAAGTTCACTGTAAACACTGAGTTTCATCTTGTCCGCCTGCTCACCGTCCACCACGATAAGCCGCCCCTGCCTTGTGATAAGCCCCTGCTCTTCCAGCCTGTTAAGGGCACGGCTTATTGAGCGGATATTTAAGCCCGTGTCCTCTGAAAGCCGCTCACGGGGGATATTAAGACAGACTTTTCCACGTCCGCCCATATCCTCGTAATAAGAAAGCAGCCTGTATGCCAGCCGTTGATAACCATGAGAAAAGAGCATCGCACGGTCTTTGTTCTGCTGAGAGAAGTTCTTGTTGATGATGAGCTGTGTTATGCTAAAAAGCGCCTTATTGCTTGAATGAAGCCAATGTAGAAACACTTCTTTCGGCATATAGATAAGCTGAGTTTCCTCGCTTTCGGCGCAGACTGTTCCCCGTGAAAGCTCCTCGTCCGTGATAGCCTCCGTCTCGCCCATTAAGCATGGGGCACGAACGCTTGCGATCTCATACAAAATGCCGTCAGGAAGCTCCTTGTATATCTTTGCAGTGCCTTTGAGCAAAAAATAGACCGCCTCGCACCTCTCCCCCGACTTTATGAGCATATCACCCGAGTGCTTTTTCACCAAAGCAGCAGTGCCCTTGACATTGTCGTCCATAAGGTCATAGAGGGCAGATATCCACTCCGCAGTGCTCCTGTTTTCGCAGCTTTTGCATATCGCTTCTCGGCTGTCAAGCATTTTTCTCACTCCTTATTATCTCTTAAAGCTTATCTTTGTCCTCTTTGATAAGAATTTTCAAAGCCTCCACCGCCGTCTTAATAGCGTTGTGGGTATCAAAATCCGTGTCCATAAGCCCTGTTGCCTTTTCACGAAGCAGATTTCGGCAAAGGTTCAGCACAGCACCGCAGCGAATTTTTCTCACCGCCGACACCACGAAAATTGCCGCACATTCCATTTCTGAAGCCAGCACTCCGGCTTCCTGCCACATTTGCATATTGCGCTCCAGCGTATCACGGGTGGGCATTGACTGCGGTCGGTGCTGCCCATAATAAGAATCTTTACTATCAACCACGCCGACAGCGGCAGTAAGTTCAAGCTTTTCCGCCGCATTTTCCAAAGCTTTCACCACCGAATAGCTCGGCACAGCCGGAAACTGTTTGGGCATATAGCTGTCAGCAGTACCCTCAGACCGCACCGCACCGTTGGGGATAATAAGAGTACCCGGCACAAGTTCAGGCTGATGAGCACCGCAAGTGCCGACCCTTATAACTGTGTGTACGCTGGCGTCACAAAGTTCCTCCAAAGCTATCGCCGCCGAAGGTCCGCCAATGCCGGTCGATACCACTGACACCTTTTCGCCGCAAAGTTCACCCGTATACGACATAAATTCTCTTTTGTCAGCCACAAATTTCGGGTTATCAAGCTCCTGTGCTATAAGCTCAACACGCTTTGGGTCGCCAGGCAACAGCACATATTTTCCCAATTCTTCGGGATAACAGCCAAGATGATGAAGCCTTTCATTTAATTCATTCATATCCATTCCTCCAAACGTATTAGACATTTTCAAATTATAAACAAAAAAGCACCTGAAATAACTTCAAGTGCTTCATTGCAAATATATTTTGTTACATTATAATGTTATTTTACCATACCCCACACTGAATTTCAACGGCTGGTGATGTATTTTTCTTTAATATTTGTTAAACAACGAGCATACGCTGTTTAAATAACTTTTTGCATAGTGTAGCTTCTAAATTTGTTGTTATACACCATTGCCCGCCGCTTGTCAAGCACTTTTTCTTGACATTTTTAATTTCCTGCAAATTTCTGATAAATTATCTGTCAATTCAGTGAAAAAGCATACAGGGCATAAGCTTCCACGCCCTGCCCTGCAAATATATTCCCTCATTCCGTCTTGCTGTCTATATCTAAAATTTCTCCTTTATCTGCCACTTCGACCTCTTGATAGCTGAATTTATGATAAGTTATAACATAATCGCTGTCGTCCGCCTTGTCCGAATAGGTTATATCGTTCGGCACTTCATTGATATAAAGCTTTAGCTCATAACTAAAATAGGTGCTTGCACCTGTTGCGAATTTAATTGCAACGAGCCATTCATTTTCATCAAAGAAGTAATTTCTGTTGTTCTTTACCGTCGCACTTTGGGAACCATACCATTCATTATTAGTATCGTCCTGCTCCACAATATCCTTATAATTGGAAGTTATACTGAAATATCTTCCGTCCACCTTTATAATAACACCCTTCTTTGAACTGCCCACAGTCGAGACGAGCAAAGTTTTGCCTGATTCCTTCGGCGTTATCACCAGCGGATAAACGATATCCGCTTCATATTCATTAACATTATCTTTGATATGCTGGACAAAATTCACCGCCGTATCAATATTAAATCCCCAGTCATTTTCCACAGGATTTTGCACAATGCTGTATTCGCCAGCTAACATTGGCTGGTCCTGACTAATATGCTCCGCACTATCTAATACAAGCTTATCAAGCTTTTCAATACCGGTGTCTTTTGTGGTGTCGATATCATAAACATATGCTAGGGATGATCTCAGCGAACTATAATAATCCGTTCCAATGCTGTCGCCGTAATCCACATCATCAAGCCCCGTTGCTATGGCTTCCGTGTTCCAGTCGCTCAGATCACCACAGTTTATACCGACTGCGATTTTTTCGCCCACCTTTAGTTCGTCCATATAAACATACTTTCCTGTGGTAAAATCTTTTGTTCTGAAATCCAGCTTAAAATCAACGAGCGAATTCTCTTCCAGCCCAATATAACCATTAACAGTTATATATTGTATCACATTACCTTTTTTCGCAGTGTATTTCTCAATATACATCTTATCCACCAAAAGATATCCCGTTCCGTCCGAACCACAGCCTGCATACGTTCCCACCGCCGTTATCTCTTTGTCTTTAACGACCTGCTTTAGCGCATTTTTCGCCTGTTCTAAATCGGTTGTAAGCTCCACGCTGTCCAGATTATCCGAACTGTCCACACTTGACTGCTTCGCCCCGACATTGATATTATGCTCTTCTCCACTGCGGTAAAGCGTCAGCGCACCGCCCACCACAAGAAGCAAAGCCGCAAACACCGCTCCTGCAAGCTGAAATCCCGTAAGTTTCGTTTTCTTTTTCTCTGTAGGTCTGTCATACATAAGCGCACGCTCCTTCCATTCCGAAGGAGTTTTAATGCAGTAAAAAGCGTTTATTTTTTTCATTTTCTGCTCCTTTCTGTGATATTATCATTGCAAATTATAATTTTATGTTAAAAGCGCCAGCCTCTACTTAATGTTTTTTTTACCGTTTTTGTAGGGGAGCGGCTCAATTTCTGTTTCACAGAAATGCGACGACCCGACACTTTATGTCTTTGTTGACATTAACATGGTCGAACAGCGTTCGCCCGCTTTCCTCAACACGTTTATATAATTCACAACATTATCATATCCTTCAGTTGTTCTCTGCCACGTTTCAAATGCGTTTTTATGGTATTTTCCTTTATTTTCGTAAGCTCGGCTATCTCCTGCACCGACAGCTCCTCAAAGTAATAAAGATAAATACTGTCTCGATATTTCGGGGGAAGTCTGAAAATAAGGTCAAGTATCTCAATGTCGCTGCCGTCCTTTGAGAAAGCCGTTACGCTGCTCAGATCGACTGTGTTTTTCCTCAAACGATACCGCAAAACACTTCGGCATTCGTTGAGAGCCACTCTGATGAGCCACGCTTTCGGGTTAGGCAGGCTGCCCTTTTTCATTTCCTTGAAAAGCTTGAAGAACACGTTCTGATAACAGTCCTCAGCGTCAGAAAAATTTCCCGTGTGCACCACGCAAAGCCTTGTCACCATGTCCGAATATTCCTCCACAAGTCGGCTGTATTCGCTTTCTGCCATATTCTTCATGCTTTCACTTCCCTTCATATACTAAAACGCCGTAACAGGCAAAAAGGTTTCAGAAAAAATAAAAAAAATCAGCCCACATGGTCAAACCCATGCAGGCTGATATAAAGTTATCAGAATAACGGTGACTCTGCTGTGTGACTAGCAGCGCTCTCATTCTTGACCACCTGAACGTTGTTGTAAACGTCCATACCTGTGCCGGCAGGAATGAGCTTACCGATAATAACATTTTCTTTAAGACCCATGAGCTTATCGGTCTTTCCTCTGATTGCTGCGTCTGTAAGAGCCTTAGTTGTCTCCTGGAATGAAGCAGCTGACAGGAATGAATCCGAGTAGCTTGAAGCCTTTGTGATACCCTGAAGAACAGGAACAGTTGTGATAAGTCTTGCGGTCTCATCGCCTGCGTCGATCTTAGCCTGAATCTCCTCGTTAAGTCTTGCGACCTCACCTCTGTCGATAAGTGAGCCAGGGAGCAGATAGCTTGAACCTGAATCGTCGATCTTGACCTTTCTCATCATCTGACGAACGATAACCTCGATATGCTTATCGTTGATATCAACACCCTGCAGACGATAAACCTTCTGAACTTCGGTGATGATGTAGTTCTGAACAGCCTTTGGACCATTAACTGCAAGGATATCAGCTGGATTGATAGAACCCTCTGTGAGCGGCTCACCGGCTGTAACAGCCTGTCCCTCACGAACTCTTATCTTGTAGCCGTATGGTATAGCATAAGACTCCTGCTCAGGATTTTCAGTGTCCTCGCTCGTAACAGTGATCTGCTTGGTCTTCTTGA
>CALEJX010000283.1 GCA_937898375.1 uncultured Ruminococcus sp. | reverse complement strand
GTGAGAGAATATGCAAAGTCAGGCACGGCGAGATTTCATATGCCGGGGCATAAGGGGCAGAAATTCCATGGTCTTGAGCCGTGGGATATCACCGAGATAAAGGGTGCGGACTATCTTTTTGAAGCCGAGGGCATAATCGCACAGAGCGAAGCCAAAATGGCAGAAGCCTATGGCAGCCGGCGGACTTTTTACTCCGCCGAGGGGTCGAGCCTTTGCATAAAGGCAATGCTCGGCATAGTGTGCCGCAGCGGGCAAGGGAAAAAGATAACAGTTTGCGCACCGAGAAACGTCCACAAGGCGTTTATAAACGCCTGCATACTTCTTGATGTGAACGTGGAGTGGATATATCCAAAGGGCGAGTTTACGTCCATATGCGCAGGGAGCGTCACTCCTGAGGACGTTGAGAAAGTGCTGGCTAAAACAAAGGCGGATTGTGTTTATGTGACATCGCCTGACTATCTTGGCAATCTCAGCGACATAAAGGGCATGAGCGAGGTTTGCAGGAAATATGGCGTGCCGCTTCTTTGCGACAACGCTCATGGGGCTTATCTGAAATTTCTCCCCGAGAGCCTGCACCCTATGGACTTGGGGGCTGATATGTGCTGTGACTCTGCTCACAAAACGCTCCCATGCTACACAGGGGGAGCAATGCTTCATATCTCAGGTCACGCTCCTGCAGAATATGATAACTGTGCAAAAGAGATAATGTCAATGTTTGGCTCAACAAGCCCCTCCTATCTTATAATGGAGAGCCTTGACCTTTGCGCCGACTATGTGAGCAGTGATTTCCCTCGTGACCTTGAACGCACAATACAGAGGGTAAAAGTCTGCAAAGAGAGGATAACGGCTTTCGGCTGGCAGACTATTGGCGACGAGCCTATGAAGATAACTGTTGCCGCATACAAAAGCGGTATCACAGGTGACGACCTTGCAGACAGACTAAGGGAATACAAGATCGAGCCTGAATACAGCGACACGCAATATGTTGTGCTTATGCCGTCGCCTTTCAACAGCGAGGAGGACTTTTTGAAGCTTGAAAAGGCGTTCTCAAAGATAAAACAGCCTAGGATAAGGCTTTTCGGCGACTTCCCTGCTATACCAAAGGGGATAAAGCGCATGGGCATAAGGCAGGCGGCTTTTTCGGCTCAGCACAATGTAAAAGTCGAGGACGCCTGCGGTCTTGTATGCGCAATGACCGTCACAAGCTGTCAGCCCTCTGTGCCTGTGGCAGTGAGCGGCGAGGAGATAACGCCGCAGGTAATAAAAATTTTGAAAAACTATGGAATTGAACGCATAAATGTGCTATAATATAAGGTGTAGCTAAAAAAGCTATTATTATATCAAAAATAACAGGAGGCAAAATTATGAAACTTGTCTATGCTATCGTAAACAGTGATGATACCTACGCTGTAAATAAAGGACTTCTGAAAGCCGGCATAAGAGCCACAAAGCTTTCTTCAACAGGCGGTTTTCTTATGTCAGGAAACACTACCTTTCTTATCTGCTGCCCTGACGAGCAGGTAGACCTTGTTATAGAGGTATGCAAAAAGTATTCAAAGAAAAGAAAGCAATTCGTTCCGTCATCAACTATCATGGAGCCTGACGGTGCGGCTTCATATCCTGTTGAGGTGGCTATCGGCGGCGCAACTATATTTGTTACTGATATCGAGCGCTTCGAGAAAGTCTAAGGAATAGAAAATTTTCAGAAAGGGGTCTGAGGGCTTGATAATATACGGAAACAGCGAGCCTCGCAGGCTCGTGGCTGAAATGATAAAAAAGAAAAGAGAGCCGCACTCCATAATGATACACGGCGAAAAAGGGCTTGGAAAAAAGACTCTTGCAAGGTGGATAGCGGCGGCGCTTTTGTGCGAACGTCAGGCAGGCGAGCCTTGCGGCGTTTGCAGAACTTGCAGAATGATAGCCGACGGCGCTCACCCTGACGTTATGGTGGCAAAAGCCAACAGCAATGGCAACTATATCGTTGACGATTCTATCAGACCCATAGTTGCGGAAGCTCCCGTTGCGCCGAATGAAGCAAGAATGAAAGTATACATAATCCCCGACCTTGATTTGTCTGTGAACACTGTTATACAGGTGCAGAACATTCTGCTGAAAGTCATTGAAGAGCCCCCTGAGCATACCGCTATCATACTTACGGCGAGGAGCAAGGAAGTTTTTCTGCCTACCATAATCTCACGAGTGCTTTCACTTGGCATGACCTCTGTCACAGAAGCGGAGAGCATGGCGTGTTTGCAGGAGAAATATCCTGACGTTACCCCTGCCCTCATAAGCGAAGCTGTTTCAGCAGGGCGTGGAAATATCGGCAGATGTATCGAGTATCTTGAACACTCGCAGTTTTTCGACAGCGTGAAGCTTGCAAGAGGTCTATGCAGTGCAATGTGCAATGGAAACGAATATGATGTTTTGAAAACGCTTTTTGCGGCAGACGGCAAAAAAGCTTTGCTGAGAGAGGGGCTGAGCCTTTTTCAGGAGATACTCCGTGACAGTGCGGCATTCAGACTTGGGGGAGAGGATGAAAAGTCTGTAAGCTGTGCAAAAGAGGGCGCAAAGGTGCTCAGCAGAAGCCTATCCTCAGATCAGGCGGTAAGGCTTTACGATATAGTTTCAGACTACATAGGCAGGATAGACGCAAACTGCAACATAAGCCTGACTATAAACAGTTTGGCTGGACAGATATATTCTGTCACAGGAAAGTAGCTGACGGCAAAGCCGTGATATATATTTGAAAGGAAAAAGAGATGTTAAAAATAATCGGTGTACGCTTTAAAAGCGTTGGCAAGATATACTACTTCGACCCGCAGGACAACGACGTGAAAATGGGCGACAAGGTTATTGTCGAGACCGCAAGGGGCGTTGAGTGCGGCGAAGTCGTGCTTGTGGACAGGGAGATAGACGAAACAAAGTTCACAAACCCTGTGAAAGGCATTATAAGGCTTGCCACCCCTAACGATATGAAAACTATCGAGAAAAACAAGCAGAAAGAAAAGGACGCTTTCAAGATATGCGAGCAGAAGATAGCCGCTCACAAGCTGAAAATGAATCTTATCGACGTTGAATGTACTTTTGACAACAACAAGCTTCTTTTCTATTTCACCGCCGAAAGCAGAGTTGACTTCCGTGAGCTTGTAAAAGACCTTGCGGCGGTATTCAGAACAAGGATAGAGCTTCGTCAGATAGGCGTTCGTGACGAGGCGAAAATGCTCGGAGGTCTTGGCATATGCGGACAGCCTTTCTGCTGTTCAAGATTTTTGGGAGAGTTCCAGCCTGTTTCTATTAAAATGGCTAAGGAGCAGGGCTTGTCACTTAACCCTACAAAGATATCAGGCACTTGCGGCAGGCTTATGTGCTGTCTGAAATACGAACAGGACAGCTATGAGGATCTTCTCAAGCACACGCCAAAGGTGGGTGCTATCGTAAGAACGGCTGACGGCAAGGGCGTTGTTGAGGAAGTAAATCTGCTCACAGGAAAGCTGAGAGTTAAAATGGATAAGAATGACAACGTTGTGGTGGTAAAGAAAGACGATGTTGAGGTCATAAAGGACTCATACATCAAGCTTGACCGTGACGAGATAAAGGCTTTGAAAGGGCTTGAGGGCAAGTAATTTCAGCGCTTTACACGAGCGATCACCGCAGCATAAATGGGCTATCGGGGACGCCAGCCCTTACACAAAATCAGCGCAGCATTTTAATATATCAGCAAATTATCAGATAAATATGCAGAAAGGAACGTCCATATGCCAAAGGTAAAGACATCATACGTTTGCAGTCAATGCGGATATGAAACTTCAAAATGGAACGGCAAATGCCCTAACTGCGGCGAATGGAACACCTTTGAGGAGGTCGAGCTTGCGGTCAGGACAGGCGGCGCAAAGTCAAAGCCCACGGCGGTCAGGGATATTTCCGACAAGATAGTGGGCATAGGCGGCGTTGACGCAAGCTACAATGAGATACGCTATGCAACAGGGCTGAAAGAGCTTGACAGAGTGCTAGGCGGAGGACTTGTAAAAGGCTCTCTGGTGCTTTTAGGCGGCGAGCCGGGCATAGGTAAATCCACGATGCTTTTGCAGATATGCCAATATTTAGGACAAGACCACACCATACTTTATGTATCGGGAGAGGAGTCTGTGCGGCAGATAAAGCTACGTGCAAACAGGCTTCATGTTGACTCTGAAAATCTGTATCTCCTTGCGGACAATGACTGCGAGCAGATATGCTCTGTGATAGTGAAAGAAAAGCCTGAGATAGCCATAAT
>CALEJX010000282.1 GCA_937898375.1 uncultured Ruminococcus sp. | reverse complement strand
CTTCTCGGCTTCTGAAAGGCGGCTTCATTCGGGCATATCCCCCTTGACACGCCATATCTTCATCACAGTAGAAAAGATAATGCAGAGTAGTTTCGCCGCAGATATCTACCCCACGCTGCCTGGCGGCTGTAATAAGCCTTGCAGCTTTTGTTGTGCTGACGTGGGCGACATTGACCTTGCAGCCTGTTTTCTCTGCGCACCTTATGGCTGTTTTCACCGCCTTTATCTCTGAAATATCAGGGTGCGAGCGGAAATATGCTTCTGCGCCGTCAGCCCCCTCTGCTTTCAGCCTTGCGGTCTCACGGGTGATGATGTCATAGTCCTCACAATGGATAGTAAGTGAAAGACCGGTCTGCTTTACCGCCGTCATTATCTTTTCAAGCGCCTGTTCGTCAGGAGCGCAAAGCCCCACAAATTCACGCTCTCTACCTTTCAGCGGCGGGTTCATAAAAGTCTTGAATCCCACCGCTCCGCAAGCCGCAAGCTCTGGGAGCTTATCAAGGTTGTCAAAGCCTGCTCCTGCATACATTCTGAAATCTATTATGCTGTCACGAAGCATTTCTGCCTTGCGCTTTTCAAAAGAAGCCCTATCCACCACAGGGGTCTTGCCGCCTGGCATTTCAAAGAACGTTCCCACGCCACCCGACGCCGCAGCGGTCGAGCCCGAGCGAAAGTCCTCACGATAGGCAAATCCGCCGCCCCTGATGTGGGTGTGGGTGTCGATCATTGCAGGGATAACAAGCCGCCCTGAAAGATCTGCACTCTGCTTTGCGTCCTCAAGCTTTGTGCCATTCTCAGCGACTTGCGTTATGATACCGTCCTTTATGCCGATATCAGCGCTTCTTATGCCGCTTTTGTCGCAAAGCTTCGCATTTAAGATATTCAGGTCATTTAAAGCTTTCATTTTCTCACCATTCTTATTGCGCCAACGGGGCATATCTGTGAGCAAAGTCCGCAGCCGTCACATTTTTCCTTGCTGCAAAAGGCTTTCTTGTCTGCGATATCTATTGCGCTGTAACCATTGTCTGCACAGCTTATTTTGCACTTTCCACAGCCTATGCACTTCTCCGTGTCAACGCAAGCGCACATTTTATATGCCCTGTTGAGCTGGTTGTGCTTTACGATATTTTCAAGAGCCTTTCCGCAGAAGTCTGAAATAGTTTCATAGCCCGACTTTTCCATAAACTCCACAAGCCCTTTGGACATATTTTTCACAACGCCGTAGCCGCTTTCCATTACCGCCGAACACACCTGCAAGGTGCTTGCACCTACGGCAATGAACTCTGCGCAATCGTGCCAATCGTATATTCCGCCTGTTGCCGATATAGGCAGACCCGTTGCCATTGAAAGCTGTGCAACGCTTCGCAAAGCTATGGGCTTGAGAGGTCGGCCGCTCAGACCTTGAAATGCGCTTTTGCCGTCAACGCTGTTGAAAGGAACCATTGTTTCAAGGTCAATGCCCGGGAGAGAGCTTATGGTGTTTATCGCCGTCAGCGCTCTCGCTCCCCCACGCTTTGCCGCAAGACCTTTTGAAGGCAGGTCAGCGGTGAGTGCTGTAAGCTTTGGCATAACAGGCTTTAAAGTGGTGGAAGTTACCCAACCCACCACCTTTTCTATCATAACGTCATTTGCGCCGATAGCAGCTCCGCCGCCGCTCTCAGCCTGTCCGTGGGAGCAGGATAAGTTCAGCTCGAAAGCGTCCGCACCAGCCTGATCAAAGGCTTTGGTCAACTCTTTCCACTCGCTTTCGTGCAATTCGTCAGAATGGATAAGGCTCGATATCACCGCTTTTTCGGGAAATCTTTCTTTCAGCCAGCGTATACCCTTGACAAATTCTTCGATAGTTTTCGGGCTTCCGATCTCGAAATTCGTGAAAGCTTCTATCTTTCCGTTTCTTTTCACCGCCCTTATCCTCGGGTTGACGTTGCGCTTTATGAATCTAGGGGAATACTGTGCGGTCTTTAAAACTGCGCCGCCCCAGCCCGCTTCAAAGGCTCTTGCGATCTGATCGAAATTTGTTGTTGGCGGTGCCGAAGCAAGAATAAATGGGCTGTCCATTTCTATCCCTGCGAAATTCGTTCTGAGTGTTGCTGACATATATCTCAACTCCAAATACTATATCTTATTTTTTTGCGTTGGTCTGTGTTTTGCCGACAGTATCTATTCGGTGGCTGATGTAATCGTCAAATTCCTGCAAGATATCTTCGGTGGACTTTTCTCTGTCGTCCATCATAAGACCGTATACAGGGGGTGCTTCAAGACCTCTGTCTGCAAGCTCTCCCAGCAGTTCTTCCATAAATATCCCCGGCTTGTCAACAAGCACTCTGGGGACTTCTTTCGGCCTGCCGCCCCAATCCTCGCAGAAGCTCGACTTTGTTATGCCGCAGCTTGGCGAGCCATCGCAAGTGAGAATGGCGGTGACTTCATAACCGACCTTGTAGTAATTTGCAATATAATCTGCCGTTTGTGCTGCAAGCTGTCTGCAAAGACGGCGGTAGCCTGCGTTGTCGTAAAGATTTCGGCTTGTCCACCAGCGCTGGTTGCCCATATACAAAACCTCTGGACAGGGCATTTGCATAACGCCGAAGCCGTATTTATCCAGTATCTTCACCACATCGGAGAACATTCCGCTGTATCTTGCAAATTCAAACACCTTGTTATTGGCGTTCAGCAGGCAGTTTGAAACAAAAACGATCCTTTTACTGCGTTTGTCCTGCTTGTGCAAAGTTTTTTTAGTCTCTGCCATAAATCATTCTTCTTTCCTGCTTTGTTGCTATCCAGCCCCTTTGGTGAGCCGTCTCTTCCCACAGGCAAGAATGGAAGAGACAGCTCGGGCTGTGTGTAGTCCGTTAGGAAATTTGTTGACCAGCGGGCGACCAAAGGTCGCCCCTACACTTTTCGGTAATTTATCTCAATAATTATTTCAGACCTTCAACGGCAGCCTTCCAATAGCTGTCATCATATACCTTTGCAGGCTTTTCCTTGATGATATCGAACTTAAGGCAAGCGTCAACAGTTGAACCTATCTTGTCGTCGCCAAGTCTGAGCATTTTCTCGGTTTCTGTTCCGTCTGGCGCTGCAAGTGAAGCAACTTCCTTGGCGGAAGCCTTCTGATGCTCAAGTGTCGTACTGCTCTGATCTACATAGTTCCATACGATCTCGGCAGCTGCCTCAGGGTCTGTGCAGGCGTCTGACCAGCCCTTCATGGAAGCTCTCATAAAGCCCTCGATAAGTTTGTCGCTGCCGTCCTGTGCAGCCCAGTCTGTATTTGCGATGATAGCGTCCTCAAGCATTCCGCAATCGTAATCTTCAAAGTTTATCACGTTGATATCGTCCTTTGAAAGTCCCGACTCCTGCAATACGATGTACTCGTTATAGATGTTTGCGCTGGCGACGTCTATCTCATCATTGAGAAGTGCGTCCATTGTGTAATCCTGGCTGACGATAGTGCAGTCCTTATCCTTGTCGATACCGTACTTATCCAGCAGCGAATAGATAGGATAATCTGCTGTGCCCACCCAAGCGCCGATCTTCTTGCCCTTTAAGTCCTCAGGAGTCTTGATACCCGATGAAGCCTTTGAGCAAAGCATAAGCGAACCCTCTTGGAACACTTGTCCTATTTCAACGATAGGATAGCCCTGTTCCTCATATGGGAGCAGACCGTAAAGGTTTGCGATACCGATATCGGCAGCACCGATAGATACCTGCTGTGCAGAAACGATATCGCTTCCGCCTGAGATTATATTAAGGTCAATGCCCTCGTCCTCGTAATAGCCCTTTTCATAAGCCACATAGAAGCCCATAAACTGAACGCTCGGCAGCCACTTGAGCTGGAAATCTACTGTTGTAAGCGTCTTGCCGTTCTTTGTTACTGTGGCGTTGCTTGAACCCTCTGAACTGCCGCAGGAAGTAAGACCTGCTGAAAGAAGGATACCTGCTGTCAGGGCGGATAATGTTTTCATCAATACTTTTTTCATAATAAACTCTCCTTATAAATTGAAAATCGGTTGTTTGCTTTTTATTACTATCACTATAACATCAGTTACAGCTTTAGGACCTTTGTGAAGCGTGCCATTTAAGAGCAACACGCTCGATTATGGAAATGATCGCATACATAAGCACACCGCAAAGGGTAGCGACCAAGATATACGCCCATGCAACGGACATCTGCGAAAGCTTTATTGAAGCTGTGAGCTGATAGCCTATGCCCTTGTAGGAAGTGAAAAACTCGCTGCATATTGCAGACATAAGTCCTGTTGTGGTGCTGACCTTCAAGGCTGTGAGCATATAAGGCAGACAGTTTGGAAGCTGGAGCTTGAAAAAAGTCTCGATCTTTCTTGCCGCACATATCTGCATAAGGTCTTTTGAGAAAGGCGGAAGCTCCGTCATACCTCTGTAAGCATTCAGCGTCATTGAAGCCATGCTGAATACTGCAACGACCGCCACCTTTGAAGCCATTTCCATTCCGAACCAGTTGTTCATTATGGAAGCCATTGCTATCATAGGGATAGCGTTCACGGCGGTGACGATGCTTATTCCGCCCACGCCAAGCTTAGGGAACGCTGCTGCGAATACTGCGATGACAAAGCCGATAAGCGAACCAACGAATATTCCCACAACGGCTTCTTTGAGCGTCCACACCGTGTTTGACATTATTACAGAGAAATCATCGTTAAGGGTGCGGATGATATCGGAGGGGTAAGAAAGCTGATAAGGCTTCAAGCCAAATATATAATGAAGCCCTCCCTGCTGCCAAGCGAAAATTATCACTACGCCCAGCACAAGCGAAAGTATTATATCCTGCGTCTTTTTCCAAAGGCGTTTAGCTTTGCTCATTTTCCGCACCTCTCCTTCTTTTGAATGTTTTAAGTGTTATAACGCCCGGCGTCGTGAGCTTTTCTATAAGCACCACCAGCAGATATGTTGAGATACCCATAAGGGACGCCATTACAACGGAAGCCCAGAAGTTTATTGCGCCTGTTGCGCCATAGTAAAGTGAACTGAGTATCTTGAAGCCTATGCCCTCGCTTGAACCCATCATCTCAACCAGGACCGCCGCTGTTACTGCGCTTGGTGCGGCAAGCTTCAAGCCTGTGAAAAGATACTGTCTTGAAAATGGGAACATAAGCTTTGTATAAACTGTTATACGCCTTGCGGCAAGTATCCTCATAATGTCTTTCTTGTCGTTGTCAACGCTTCTGAGACCTTGATACATATTCACCGCAACAGGGAAGAATGTTATGAATGCCGCAAGCACCGTTCTTGACATTCCCGAGTCCTTTACCACCGTGTAAACTATCGGCGCAAGGGCAAGTATAGGTATCATCTGCAAGACGATCATATAAGGAAGTATCATCTTTTCAAGAGACTTGTGAAAGCTCATGAATATCGCAATGCAAATGCCTATTACCGAACCGATTGCAAAGCCTTGGAGCGCCTTTGTGAATGTGAACATCACCGCTGAAAAAAGGCTGTCAAAGTCGGTGAATATCTTTGCTATCACTGAATGGAGATACGGCAGCTTCTTCACCGCCATAGGGTCTTTGAGCATCTTGTCAAGATAGAATGCGATAAATTCCCATAATCCCATAAGAAGTGCAAGACAGACGATGATAGAGATAGTCTTGTTGGTTTTCTTTTCTTTCACATTTGTCACACTCCTTCAAAACAGCCTCTGATATGCTCAACAAGTGCGTTACATTCAGGGGTATAGCGCATTTCCTTTCTTCTCGGTCTCGGAAGAGTTATATCCACCATTGCGGAAAGTCTGCCTGGGTGAGGTGAGAACACCGCCACCTTATCGGAAAGATAGACAGCTTCCTGAATGTTATGGGTAATGAAGATAACAGTCTTGTGGGTCTGTCTCCATATCCTCAGGATATCGTCGTTGAGCTTCTCCCTTGTGAACTCGTCAAGAGCTGAGAAAGGCTCGTCCATTAAAAGTATAGGCGGGTCCAGTGCTAACGCTCTTGCGATACCCACACGCTGCTGCATACCGCCGCTGAGCTGATATGGATAATGGTCAGCGTAATCGGTAAGACCCACAAGCTCAAGCACCTCGTCTGAACGCTTTTTCTGCTCTTTCTTGCTCATCTTTTGCAACTCCAGCGGCAGGCAGATATTTTTTCTGACCGTCCGCCAATCAAACAATACTGCGCTTTGGAACACCATTCCGAAAGAGTGGCTGAGACGTTCCTCTCTCGGTGTGTATCCGCTTATGATGACCTCGCCCTTTGTCGGCTGCAAAAGGTCGCAGATTATTCTGAGCATTGTGCTCTTGCCGCAGCCCGACGGACCGACCAGTGAGATAAAATCGCCTTTATCAATGTTAAAGCTGACATTTTTAAGCGCCTCGGTAGGTTCGCCCTTGGCGTTGAGATAGGTCATACTGACGTCCTTGATAAGTATTTGCGTCTTCAAACAAAACAACTCCTTCTAAATAAAAAGGGCGCAGAGGAAAGCTGCTTTGCTGCATTTTCCTTCTGCGCTCCATTGCGTAGTCTTTATTTTTTTTAGGTTTAGCCTGCGTCGTTTACAAGCTTCATAAGCTCTGACATATCCTCCTGAGCTTCCAGATCCTCAACAAATGAGATTATCTTTTCGGTTCTCTCAGGGTCGGTGTAAACTCTGTTTGCAAGAGTTCTGAACTTGTTCTTTACGTCCTCGAATGTAACAGGGTTTCTCCAGTCGCCCTTTGGGTCGTCGATAACTGATTCATACTCTGTGCCGTCTTTCATTGTGATCTTTACAGCGCTTGAATAATGCTCAGGATATCTTGCCTCGAACTCTGGGTCTTCAACAACAGTTGTTGAAGCGATGAGCTTCTTTACCAGCGGATCGTCTATATACTTGACGTCAAATTCATCAACTGTTACCTTGCCGTTTACAAAGGCGATAGCTGCCTGGAAAGGCATACTGAACTGGAGATCAACTATATTCTTAGGGTGCCACTTGCGCTCTTCTGCAAGCAGTCTCATTGTATACTTCGATGAACGTATCTCTATCTTTTCAATGTCCTCTGCCTTTGGGTGGTGCTTTGCAACGATATCAAGACAAGCGTCAAGATGTCCGCCTGAATAACGGCAGCAAGGATATACCTTGATACTTGATGAAGCAAACTCCCACTTGTCGCCAAGACCCTCTGTGATGAACTTTGTGTCGAAATGATCGTAATAGGAATAAGCGTGGAGGATACCGTCCTTGCCCTCATAGATATCCGACGGACCATTGAAGCCCTTATCGGCGAGATATGCAGCGATGATAGAGTTCATTGCTGGGTGACCTGCCTGAAAACGCTTTGTGAAAGAACCCTCAGAGTTCCAAGCCATAAGACCTGCAACAGTGCTTCCTGCAATACCCTGAACGTAAACTGTCTTCTGCTTGTCAAAGCCCATAAGCTTTGCAGCGCTGACAGCCGCACCCATTGAACCGCAGGTGCTTGTAGGGTGAAAGCCCTGATAATACATATCGCCAAGATATGCGCTTCCAAGTCGGCAAACAACTTCGTTTCCTAAGCATACGGCTTCGATGAACTCCTTGCCGCTCTTTTTGAGCTTCTCAGCAAGTGCAAAACTTGCAGGATATGTAGCAGGCGACGGGTGAGCGTTCGACTCATTGTGATCGTCAACAAAATCGTAGCCGTAACACTGGATAGCGTTTGCAAAAGCTGCATTCGGTGCAGAAACTTTCTTTGACGAACCCACGATAGTACATTCAGCAGGACCCTCAAGCTCCTCTGCGGTCTCTCTTGCGATCTTGCTTGTGATGATATTTCGTGTGCCAACCATTGAAGCAAGCACGTCAAGTGTCAGCGTCTTTGCGTGAGCCACCGCATAGTCAGGCAGATCCTCGAACTTAAGTCCAGTGGAAAGCTCTGCGATAATTTCAGCGATCTTTTTTTCATTGGTCTTTGCAGTTGTAGTCATAATAAACAGCGTCCTTTCATTGAATTGTAGCAAATCGTATTATTGAAATGTTGATATGGTGTATTGTATGTATTGTTCTAAGCTTTGGCTTGCAAAGCCTGTGATGCACGTTTTGACCTAAATGGTATGATATTTATTGCCGAACCGCATATTACAAGCACCGCACCTGCGATCATATGCGGGGTAACAGCTTCGTGGAGGAAGATATAAGCCGCCGCCATTGCAATAACAGGCTTTATAAAGAATGATACCGAAGCCGCCGAAGGACCGCCTGCGGCGATCGCCTTGAGAAATGCGATGTAGCCTATTCCCGTGACCACTATTCCAAGATAGAGGAGAAGCGGTGCAGAGGAAAGAGATATGCCTTTCACTATCGGTCTGCCGGAAACTAAAAGATATATCAGAAGTCCTGCGCAGCCAAATAGAAAACTGAAACAGTTCTGAGACCAGCCGCCGATCTTTGCGATACGCTTTTTTCCAAGTGCAGTATAAAGTCCAAAAGCAATGGAAGCGACCAGCACGATGAGAAGTCCCGAGATGTTGTTGCCCGAAAGAAGCTTTTTCGGGTCAGCCGCCACTACAAGTCCTGCAATACAGATGAGAAGCACAAGAAGCTTTTTTCTGTTGAACTTGTCGCTTGTAAGAAAGTGGGCGAATATCATTGTGAAAACTGGGTTTGCACTTATTATCAGTGCCGCAAGTGCTGCGTTGGTTTTCATAACTCCGATCTGAAACAGCGTCATTGAAAAGCATACGCACACAATGCCGAGTATCACAAGATAGATCATATCGCCTGCTGTCAGGCGGTAATTTCGCTTTTTAAGGTCTGCCGCCGCAAATGGTATCAGCAGCACGCCGCCGATAAAAAATCTCAGAAATGTGAGCTGTATCGGATCGAATGTACTTCCGCCAAGCTTCAGCGCCGTTTCCATTGTGCCGAAGCAAAAGGCTGTTATCAAAACATAAGGAAAGCTTTTTTTGATATCGGGCATTTTTTATTACCTCACTTTGCGGTCAAATGATCTTGTTTTTCATTTGCCTTGCTGTATCTTATGTTTTATATTATACTCGTTTTGCAATTTATAAAAAGGACATCTGTCCTTTTTTAAAGATAAATTATGCACAGTTTTTTCATGCTTTTTTGTGCAATTTTACATTTTAACCATTTGACTATATAAACTATACCATTTGAACTTCTCAATAAAACGAAATAAATGGGACGTCGTATTTCTGCAAAGCAGAAATTGCGCCGCTCCCCTACATCTCATTTTATAACTGCCT
>CALEJX010000281.1 GCA_937898375.1 uncultured Ruminococcus sp. | reverse complement strand
ACATTGCACCATGGACAAAACACTCTATCTCAAGATCCTTAGGGGTCTTTGCTCTTATCTCGGTGATCTCCTCGAGAGAGAGTTCTCTTGCAAGCACTACCCTCTTTGCGCCCATGTTATAAAATTCGTTTGCAGTAACATAATTAACGATACCAGCCTGTGTGGAAACGTGTAACTCCATATCAGGTGCATACTTTTTTATCAGCGAGAATACACCGATATCGTTGGCTATCATAGCGTCAACGCCTGCCGCAACAGCGTCATTCACAAACTGCTCTAAATGCACTATCTCGTCATTGTGCGGAAGCGTATTGCAGGTGAGATACACACGTTTGCCCCTGCGGTGAGCCTCATCACAGGCTTTCTTAAGAAGCTCAGCGTCAAAGCTTGCGGAAGCGGCTCTCATTCCGAAAGCCGTGCCTCCAAGATAAACTGCGTCAGCGCCAAAGTCAAGCGCCGCATACAGACGTTCCATATCTCCCACAGGAGCAAGAACCTCAAGCAAATTATTTTCAGTCATCAAAATTTCAATCCTTTATTACTTTTTCTTTGCAAGTCCTGCCTTAACAAGGTTTTCTTCATGCTCGTCAAGAGTCTTTGCATAGAATGTTTCGCCCGTCTTGAGATTATTACAGAAGTAATAGTAATCAGTCTTTTTAGGCTCGAGGACAGCATTTATCGCCGCCATTCCAGGGTTACAGATAGGACCTGCCGGCAAGCCCTTGCACTTATAGGTATCATAACACTCAGTATAATGCTCGATAGAAGCCGTGTTGTCAGCTTCGGTCTTTATAACATTATTGATATAATTTGTTGTTGTATCAGACTGGAGCATAGGATAAGTGTCAGGGTCATCAAGTCTGTTCAAAAATACAGAAGCTACCTTTGGCATTTCGCTTTCAGAAGCAGCTTCAAGCTGAACGATAGAAGCAAGGGTCATGACCTCATTAAGTGACATACCCGAATTTTTGATCTTTGACTTGATAGTTTCGTACTTCTTTTCAAACTGCTCTCTCAGCTTCTTTGTAACGTTTCCTGCGCTGTCGTTCACATAGAACTCATATGTATCAGGATAGAAATAACCCTCCATACGATAGAACATATCGCCGTTATCGTCAATGTCATTTTCAAAGTCAAATCCTTGATTTTTGTTGAATTCAAACAGGAAGTCATCAGCCGTGCAGACCTCGCTATCTTCAAGCTTTTTAGCTATATCAAGAAGATTTTCGCCCTCAGTGAATGTAATGCTTACTGTTTTATATGACTCTCTCATTTTTGACAGATTTTCGATTATCTCAGAATATCCGCTTGACGGCTGGAGTGTTATGTCACCCGGATAAATAGCCGCAGGCTTCTCGATCTTCAATGCAAGCATAAACAGCTTTTTGTTCTTTATAACGCCCTCATTCACGAGAATGTCAGCTATCTGGCTGTTGGTTGAACCGGCAGGGATATTAAATCTTATATCCTCGTCAGTTTTACCAATACCGTAATATTCCATACCAATAGAAATACCGCCAACAGCAAGCACCAAAGAAACTGTAAGTATAACTACAACAAGAATAATTCCGCCGAACAGCGAATTATTTACCCTGCTTTTCTTTCTTTTTTTCTTTTTCTTCTTGCTGCTTTTAGCCTTTTTCTCAGGCTTTTCAGGCTCTTCGTCCTTACTTTCTTCTTTCTCTGCCTTGTCCTCCTGAAAATCAGGGATAGGCTCAGGTTTATCGTCTATCACCTCAGGACTTTCCTGCGGTTTCTCGGCGGCGTCAGCCGCTTGCTCAGGAGCTTCGGAACTGTTCTCAGTGTCAGCGACAGGCTCTGCTTCAACGCTTTCTTCGTCCGCATCGTTTTCATTGGCAGACTTTATCTTTGCGTTAACATCATTTATTATATCGTCAACATTAAAATTCTGATCGTCCATTATTTACTTCCTTTCCTTTGTAATTTTATATATTTTCTTATCAGTAAATATCTTATCTACAGAAATATCATAGCTGTCATGCCAAATTCTTTCTGACATACAGTTATCATAGCACAGACCAAGTTTCTTACCATTAAAATCAGCCAAAAATCTGTCATAAAAGCCCATACCGAAACCAAGTCTGTATCCG
>CALEJX010000280.1 GCA_937898375.1 uncultured Ruminococcus sp. | reverse complement strand
GCCTTACAGCTTGTTCCGATACAAGCTATGCAATGACAGCAGGGGACAGCAAAATAAACGCAGGTATCTACATTTATAATGAGCTTACAGAAATGTCCTATCAGATGACAATGATGTATTATCAGAACGGCATCACAAAGGACTATTTCGATCAGAAAGTTGACGGAAAGGCATTTGACGAGTATCTTTCAGATTACGCTCTCACCGCAACTAAGGAGTATGCGGCTATAGTTGACAAGTTCAACGAGCTTGGACTTACTCTTTCTGACGAGGACCTTAAGTCTATAAATGACAGCATAAGCAGCACATGGGATTCTCAGGGCGAGTTTTACGAGTATGAGGGTATCTCAAAGGAGTCTGTAAAGCTTGCGCTCAAAGGCTCAAAAATGAGAGACGAGCTTTTTGATTATTACTACGCAGAGGGCGGCGAGGAAGCCGTTTCTGATGACGAAATGGTGAAGTATCTTGATGATAACTACCTGAGATATAAGTCCATCTCCTTTGCAAAAACAGCCGCTTCTACTGATTCTTCATCATCGTCCACCGACTCTTCTACAGACTCGGCAAGCGCCGCCAACGAGGAAGCAAAGGCTGAAAGAGACGAGTTCCTTGAAAAGGCTCAGGGCGTTTCATTTGACGATTTCGACAGCATTATAGACGAGTACAACGACTATGTTGCTTCAAAGAATTCAAGCTCTGCCGCTGACAGTGATTCTTCATCAGCCGCAGACAGCTCCGCAGCCTCAGACGACACATCTTCCGTATCAGATATCGACACAAGTTCCACAGCTTCCGACGATACATCTTCTGTATCTGACAGCACAGCAGATTCAAGCTCAGCTGTAGACAGCGACTCGTCAACAGACAGCTCATCATCAACACCTGACCCATACGCAAATGAGAAAATGATGAACTACGGCACAATGGACGATTCACAGAAAGACACAACAAACGGCAAGATACTCAAAGAAGTAAGCGGAATGAGCACAGATGTTGCAACAGCTTACGAGGACGATAACGCATATTACATTCTCATCAAGGGCGATATCAAGGATAGAGATACAGAATATGCCAAGGACAACCATGAAGATCTTCTCAAAGAAATGAAGAGCGATGAATTTCAGGAGAAGATAACAAGCTGGGTAGAAAAACTTGACATCAAGGTAAACAACAAGGCGATAAAGCGTTACACGCCGAAAGTGGTCTACGATAAACAGACCGAGTATTACAGCAAGAATAATAATTCATAGCAGATAAAATTACCGCCGCAACCGAGTTTGGTTGCGGCGGTTTTGTCATATCCGAAATTCACTTATGATACCTAGTATTAGCACTTATCTGAAAAGCCCTGTAAACCTGCTCCAAAAGCATTATCCTTGCAAGCTGATGCGGAAAGGTCATCTCCGACATTGATAACCGCAGGTCAGCTTTCGCCTTTATCTCAGGGGCAATGCCGAATGACGAGCCTATTATGAAATTCACTGTGCTAAATCCATTCAGACCGCATTCGCTGAGCTTTTTGGATAGCTTTTCGCTTGAAATCTGCTTGCCCTCAATGCACATTGCAATGTTGTATGCGCCCTTGATGTCAGTGTAGCTTTTCATGGCTTTTGCTTCGTTTTCAAGCGCCGCCGCTATCTCCTTTTCAGAGGGGCTGTCAGATAACCTTGACTCGTTCAGCTCAACGATATCAAGCTTGCAGAAAGCTCCAAGCCGCTTTGAATATTCCGCCGCAGCGTCACGCCAGTATTTTTCTTTCAGCTTTCCAACAGTAATAAGATTTATCCTAATCAAAATGCCACCGCCATTCCGCTGCCCTCAGGCTTCGCTATATGTAAAATGTAGTCGCTGTTGCGCTCGTAATCCCCAAGCGCACCCACAGCCGAATTTTCAGCCTGCAAAGGCGTGTTGTTTTCCTGACTTAAATGCCCAAGAATAAACTTGTATGTGCCTGCTTTCATAAGCTTTTTTAGCTGTTCTCCGCAGGCTGAGTTTGAAAGGTGTCCGTGGTCTGAAGCAATGCGCCTTTTCAGCTCGTATGGATAAGGACCATTCTTTAGCATTGACTCATCATAATTTGACTCCAGCAAAACAAGGTCAGAACCGCTCAGGTGCATATCCACTTCATTTGTAATAGTGCCAAGGTCGGTGCATACGCATACCTGCCTGCCGTCAGGGGTCTTTATCTGATATCCACAGCTTGCAGGGGTATCGTGAAATGTGGTGAAAGCCTTTACGGCGTAATCTCCTATGCACACTTCACCGCAGTCCACCTCGTTGACATCACAGGCAGGGTCTATCTTGCCGTCAGATACAAGTATCTCGAGATTTGTTTTCTGCGCAAACACAGGGATATGATACTTCTTCGTGAGAACTTTAAGCCCCGAAACATGGTCTGAATGTGTGTGGGTGATAAAAATTCCCTGTATCACTGCAGGGTCTATCTCGTTGGCTTTCAAAGCGTCGCAAAGGCGTTTGCATGATACCCCTGCGTCAACAAGTATCCCGCCGTCGCTGTTGCCGATAAAAGAGCTGTTGCCCTTGCTTGATGAAAAAAGTGGATATATCCTTGCCATAGCTAATTCCTTTCAAAAGTTTTCAGAAGATACTCTGCAACGCCGTTTTCCTCGTTTGAGCCTGTCACCTCGTCACAGCTTTCAAGCACCTCTTTGCAGGCGTTTTTCACCGCCACGGTCTTATCCGCCGCCCTGAACATAGGCAGGTCGTTGGTGTTGTCCCCAAAAGCCGTGATAAAGTCAAATCCGTATTTCTCACGAAGATACCTGACACCCTGCTCCTTAGAAGCCGCCGATGAGAACGCTTCAAGATACCAAAGCTCATTGTCATAAACATCATAATAGTATGTGATATTCAGCTTTTCATTATCTTTAAGAGCGTCATAAAGCGGCGCAAGCTTTTCTTTCTCTGCAATAAATGTGAAGTATATCACATTGTCAGTGTGCTGAGAAAGGTCGTCCACCTGCGTGAAAGACTTGTAATATTTCTCTCTGCGCTCGTTGTAAAAACTCTCCATAGCAGGAGAAGCAAGCCGTTCATATCTTGTAGAAAGCTGATTATCCGAAACCAAGTACATAAAAGGCTCTAGTCCAAGCCCTTTCGCAAGCCTTAAGATAAGCTGGCAAAGCTCCCCTGAAAGGCTGTTTATCCTGACGTATTTTTTCTCCGCCATATCATAAATAAGCACGCCGTTCATAAGTATAACGGGAAGTTTTAGGTCAAGCCCCGAAAGTATTTTTCCTGCGGAAGCAAGCGTCCTTGCGGTGGCGGCGGTGAAATTAAGCCCCTTTGCCATGAGCCTGTTCAAAGTGTCCCTCGTGAACCCTGTCACCTCAGCATTGCCGTCAAGCAGTGTTCCGTCAAGGTCAGAAATAAAAAGCTCCATATCATGTCCTCTCAAATGCCGTAAAAAACGGCGGCAAATAATATGCCGCCGCAGAATTTTCAATATTTATCAGCCGCTAAGCTCCATTTCGTTAGCGTCAGGCTTGTAAACACGCTGAATGTCAGCTCCAAGCCCTCTGAGCTTCTCGTCTATCTTTTCATATCCTCTTTCAATGTAGAAAATATTGTCTATCTCAGTTGTGCCCTCTGCGGCAAGTCCTGCTATTACCATGGCAGCGCCCGCTCTCAGGTCAGTTGCCACAACAGGAGCGCCCTTGAGCTTGCCAACGCCCTGTATAACAGCCACCTTGCCGTCAACAGAAATGTCAGCGCCCATTCTTCTAAGCTCAGCCACATATCTGAATCTGTTGTCAAAAATATCATCAGTTACAATGCTCGTACCCTCTGCAAGCGTCAGCAGTGTTGAGAACTGCGGCTGCATATCAGTAGGGAAACCAGGGTGCGGCATAGTCTTTATAGATGTTTTCATAAGCGGACCGTCCACCCAAACATGAACGCTCTCGTCGCTTTCCTCAACATTTACGCCCACCTTGCGGAGCTTTGCCGTGATAGACTCAAGGTGCTTCGGGATAACGTTTGCGATAACAACGTCGCCCTTTGTGGCAGCCGCCGCTACCATATAAGTGCCTGCTTCTATCTGGTCAGGGATAGTCGCATAGGTAACGCCCTTAAGATACTCAACGCCTCTTATCTTGATAACGTCAGTACCAGCGCCTCTGATATCAGCTCCCATTGAGTTGAGGAAGTTCGCAAGGTCAACGATATGAGGCTCTTTAGCCGCATTTTCGATTATAGTAAGACCCTTTGCCTTTACAGCGGCAAATATGGCGTTCATAGTCGCACCGACAGTAACAAAGTCAAAGTATATCTGATTGCCCACAAGCTCGTCCGCAGTGACGTGATTGGCTCCATTTACTATCTCGTCAGACGCACCAAGCGCCTTGAAAGCTTTCAAATGCTGATCTATTGGTCTGTCGCCAAGGTCACAGCCGCCCGGCATTGGAACAAAAGCCTCGTGAAATCTTCCAAGCAGTGTGCCGAGGAAATAGCATGACGCTCTCATTGTTCTTGCAAGTTCATAAGGCACTTCTGGCTTTTTAATGCCCTTAGTGTCAAAATATATAGTATTTTTATCTAAAAGTCTGACCTCTGCGCCCATTTCACGCAGGATCTTCATACACTTAGTTATATCGCTTATCTCAGGCACGTTCTCAAGAACGCACGGCTCGTCGCACAGGATAGTTGCCGCAACCAATGCAACAGCAGCGTTTTTCGCACCGCTTATCTGCACAGTACCATGCAGCGGCTTTCCTCCATGTATAACAAACTTCTCCAAGTTTACACACTCCTTAACGAGATTGTCGGTTTCTTTCTCTGCCGACGCTCAGATTATTATACCACAGCCGCAGGAAAAATAAAAGCAAAAAGCAGGAATTTCAACGATTTGGTTAAAATCATTTAACATACACACAAGCAATCGTTAAATCTGCCCATATAACGCAGGCTATGGCGGTCTATATAAAGAACAAACGTTCACATACTCTTAATAATAGAATATCCAACTCTTATATTTTAACACAACCCATTCAAAAAATCAATAGTGAATAAGGATATTTTGATAAATTTTCGACAATTTTTTCGACTTTTTCGGTGAAAATTACAGCAATGTTACAACTGTACGAAATCTTGTACTTGATTGTAACCTTAATGTAATATTTGAGTACAAAAAACAAGACACTTAGCACTGCCTTGACGAAAAAGCAGGCTTATGTTATACTTTTCATGGTATTTATCTCATGAAAAAGGGGGCGGAGCAGATGAAAATCAGAAAAAATCTCATATGGGCGGCAGTGTTCGCAGGTGTTTGCTTAGTCTGCATGGCTTTTATTTTCTCCACAGGGGCAAAAAGCGGAGAAAATTCCGCCGAGATTTATGAAAACGGCAAGCTCGTAAAGAAAGTTTCCGCCCCCTCCCCCGATAAGGAGTATTCATTTGAGATAAAAACAGAAAACGGCGCCAATACCATAACCGTTGGCGAGGGGAGCATATGGGTGTCCTCAGCGGATTGCTCAAACCAGACCTGCGTCCATGCAGGAAAGATATCCCACGCAGGGCAGACCGTCATTTGCGCACCCCATAAGCTTGTGATAAAAATAGTCGGCGAAACCTCTGCCGACGCTGTTACATAGGGGTGAAAGCATGAAGATATCAGTACAAAAAATCACCCTCATAGGGATTTTCACTGCCTTGTCCCTTATCATTTTCATGGTTGAAGCGCAGTTTCCTGTTATGCCCATAGGCGGCATGAAGCTTGGTCTTGCCAATATAGTCACAATGGCGGCAATGCTTTTTATCGGCAGAAAAGAAGCAGGCTTGGTGCTTCTCCTGCGAATAGTCCTTGCGGCAGGACTTTACGGCACTGTGGTTAGCTTTGCGTTCTCTTTGACAGGGGGCGTTTTGGCGTATATCGCCATGTGCATAGCGGTTTCAAGAGTTGGTGAAAACCAGCTTTGGGTAACGTCAGTTTTCGGCGGTTTTTTTCACAACATAGGTCAGCTTTGTGCGGCGGCAGTGATATCAGGCACATGGGCGGTTTTCAGCCTTTTGCCTTATCTCATAATAAGCGGCATTCTCACAGGCACGCTCAATGGTCTTATACTCCAAAGATTTTGGAAGTCGCCCCTTAGAAAATACAGCATAAAAAGATAACAGCGGCGTCGGCGTCAAGCCTGATGGCCGCTGTTTTGCCCTATAGTCAGTTTAGCCAAAAACAGGCTTTTCACAGGACGGCATTTCTACATTTTCGCCTTGTGAGAAATAGGTGAAAACTCAGCGTTTTGCTTGCATTTGACCGAAAAATATGGTATAATTAGTTGTTATAATAGGGTCATTATAGGATAGCGTTGTAATTGAACGGAGGAGTGGATTTGAGAATACTTGGTATCGACCCGGGCTACGCCATTGTGGGCTTCGGAGTGCTTGAATACAACAGCGGAAAATTCACTGTAGTTGACTACGGCGCAATAACCACTTCTGCGGATATGGATTTCAACAGACGGCTGAAAGTCATCTATGACGATATGACCGAGATAATAACGACCTATAAGCCTGATGAAATGGGAATAGAAAAGCTCTTTTTCAACACCAATGAAAAGACCGCCATTGACGTTGCGCAGGCAAGGGGAGTGACCCTGCTTCCTGCCATAACACGGAATATCCCCATTTATGAATATACGCCTTTGCAGGTGAAATGCTCCATAGTCGGCTATGGACGTGCAGAGAAAAAGCAGGTGCAGGAAATGACAAAGACCATGCTTCACCTTAAAGCTATCCCAAAGCCTGACGATACAGCGGACGCAGTGGCTATCGCTATCACTCACGGGCTTTCTGTGAACACAAGGCGTGTTATGAAGAATTTTGAGGAGAAATAATATGATATATTCACTTAGCGGAAAGCTCGTCCATACTGAAAGCGACCTTGCCGTAATAGAATGTGCAGGCGTTGGCTATGCCTGCAAAACCACCTTTTCCACTTTGCAGCAGATAGCAGGTAAAAGCGAGGTCAAGCTTTATACACATCTTTCTGTAAGGGAGGACGCAGTGGAGCTTTTCGGCTTTGCAACGCAGGAGGAGCTTAAAAGCTTCCGTATGCTCATATCCGTCAGCGGAGTAGGCCCGAAAGCAGGTCTTGCCATACTTTCAGCCTGCACCCCGTCACAGTTTGCACTTGCAGTTGCCACAGGGGATTCAAAGGCGTTCACCAAGATAAAGGGTATCGGTACAAAGACAGCACAGAGGATAGTCCTTGAGCTTAAGGATAAGGTGGCAAAAGAAAACACCATATCCGTCAGAGAAGGTGCGGCGCAGGGCTTTGCGGCTGTTCCAAGCGGAGCGGTGGAGGAAGCTGTCACAGCCCTTGTGGTGCTTGGATATACAGAGGGCGAAGCAATGTCAGTGATATCAAAGCTTGACCCGAATTTGAGCGTTGAGGAGCTTATAAAGAAGGCTCTTATCGGACTTGCGAAATTTTGAGAGGAGAACTCCATAAATGATCGAAAAAGGAGATTTTGATATAGACAGGATAGTCACCCCGAAAGAAACTCAGGCGGAAACAACTGACGACTTTGAGGTGAGCCTTAGACCTAAAACCCTTGACGAGTATATCGGTCAGGAAAAGGTCAAAGAAAACCTGAAAATATATATACAAGCGGCAAAGAACAGGGGCGACAGCCTTGACCATGTTCTGCTCTACGGCCCTCCTGGTCTGGGCAAGACCACCCTTTCGGCGATAATCGCCCACGAAATGGGAGTGAACATCAGGATAACCTCAGGTCCTGCCATTGAAAAGCCGGGCGACCTTGCGGCGCTTCTTACAAACCTTGAAAAAGGCGACGTGCTTTTTATCGACGAGATACACCGCCTTTCAAGACAGGTGGAGGAAGTCCTTTATCCTGCCCTTGAAGATTATGCTTTGGATATTATCATGGGCAAAGGTCCTGCGGCAAGGTCTATAAGGATAGAGCTTAACAAGTTCACTCTTATAGGCGCTACCACAAGAGCAGGCTCGCTTTCCGCACCGCTGAGAGATCGTTTCGGCGTTATCCAGCGTTTGGAGCTTTACAATACCGAACAGCTTTCTGATATCGTAAAGCGTTCCGCAGTTTTGCTTGGTGTGGCTTGTGATGATGACGGCGCAGAGGAGATTGCGAAGCGTTCAAGAGGAACGCCGAGAATAGCAAACCGCTTTTTAAGGCGTGTGCGTGATTTTGCCGAAGTCATGGGCGACGGCAGGATAACTGCAGACATTGCAAAGATAGCCCTTAACAGAATGGACGTTGACAAGCTGGGACTTGACTCTCTTGACAAACGTCTGCTGACGATGATAATAAAAGGCTATGACGGCGGCCCTGTGGGACTTGAAACTCTTGCGGCGGCTATCGGCGAGGAGTCTGTCACTATTGAGGACGTTTGCGAGCCGTATCTTATGCAGCTTGGCTTCCTCTCAAAGACCCCTAGGGGGCGTGTGGCAACTCAGCTTGCTTACGATCACTTGGGCTTTCTTAAAGACGGACAAACGCACCTTTGAGCTTAGCTTTAGTGAGGAATGAGGAATGAGGAATTAAGGTATCGCCTAGCGGCGATGAATTTCTTGTTCTGTAGGGGCGACCTTTGGTCGCCCGTCTGCAACCGCACTTTCTGCCTTATTCCGTATTGGCGACTTTTGGTTGCCTGCCACCTGCGTTCTGCCTTTGGCAAAAAAATTGTATCGGATCAATTTGATATGTGAGTTAATATAGAGTTTACATAAATAAAAAATAATATAGAGGTATGACCTCGAAAAGGAGCTAATTATTATGGGAAGATTATTTGGAACTGACGGCGCAAGAGGAGTAGCTATCACAGAGCTTACCTGCGAGCTTGCTATGCAGATAGGCAGAGCGGCCGCAATGGTACTCACCAAGGAAACAAACCACAAGGCTAAGATAATCATAGGCAAAGACACCCGTATCTCAGGCGACATTCTGGAGTCCGCTTTGGTCGCAGGTATCTGCTCAGTTGGCGCAGACGCTCACATCTTAGGCGTTGTTCCTACCCCTGCCGTTGCAATGCTTGTAAAGAAATACAACGCAGACGCAGGCGTTATGATATCCGCTTCGCACAATTCTGTTGAGTTCAACGGCATAAAGCTTTTCTCAGGCACAGGCTTCAAACTTTCTGACGAGATAGAAAACGAGATAGAAGCTCTTATCCTCGATACACCTGAAAAGATAGAGCTTAAAGACGGCTGTGATATCGGTCACGTTTACTACGAAAAAGACGCAGCTTGGGATTATATCCGCTATGTTATGAAGACCGTTCAGACAGATTTCAATGGTATCCGTGTGGCGCTTGATTGTGCGAATGGCTCAGCTTCCGTGTGCGCACAGAGAATTTTCGAGGGACTTGGCGCAAAGTGCATAATGCTCAACGATAAGCCTGACGGCACGAATATAAATAAGGATTGCGGCTCAACACATATCGAGGGTCTGCAAAAGGCAGTTGTGGAAAACCGCTGTGATATGGGTCTTGCCTTTGACGGCGACGCCGACAGATGTCTTGCAGTTGACGAAAAGGGCGAGCTTATCGACGGCGACAAGATACTTGCTATCTTCTCAAAATATATGAAGAGCATGGGCATACTCAAAAACAACACCTGCGTTGTTACAGTTATGACAAACCTCGGCTTCTTCAAGTATGCAAAAGCAAACGGCATCGTTGCCGCTACTACAAAAGTTGGTGACAGATATGTTCTTGAAGAAATGCTCAAAGGCGGATATAATATCGGCGGCGAGCAGTCAGGTCATATCATTCTTCTTGACTATGCAAACACAGGCGACGGCGAGCTGACAGGAACAAAGCTTCTGACAGTTCTCAAATGCACAGGCGAAAAGGCAAGCGAGCTTGCTTCCTGCATGGAGTGCTATCCGCAGGTGCTTGTGAACGTTAAGATAACAGCCGACAAAAAGGGTCTGTGGGATAAAGTCCCTGAGATAACAGACGCTATCAAGATGTATTCCGAAAAGCTTGGTGACGAGGGCAGGATACTTGTCCGTGAGTCAGGCACAGAGCCTCTCGTTCGTGTTATGATAGAGGGCAAGAGAACAGGCATAATCACAGAATACGCATACAAGATAGCCGAGCTTATCGAGAAAATGTAAGGTGATATTTTGAAAATAGCTTTGATAAATGGTCAAAACCATAAAGGCTCTACATATCATATAGGCAAAATGTTGGCGGATAAGCTGGGCGGCGAGGTGACAGAGTTTTTTCTGCCGAGAGATTTTGGCGAGTTCTGTTGCGGCTGTACCAACTGCTTTATGAAAGGCGAAGAAAAGTGTCCGCACTATGAGAAGCTAAGCCCTATCACCAAAGCGGTTGACGAAGCAGATGTGCTGATACTCACTTCTCCCGTGTATGTTTACCACTGCACAGGCTCAATGAAAGCATGGCTCGACCATTACGGCTGGCGCTGGATAGTCCACCGCCCTGAGGAGAAAATGTTCTCAAAGCGTGCCGTTGTAATATCCACCGCCGCAGGGGCAGGAACGAGTTCCACAAATAAAGATATGGCGGACAGCTTGTCATTTTGGGGCGTGCCAAAGATTTATAAGATAGGCTTCGGCATACACGCAACGAACTGGAGCAAAGTTTCCGACAAAATGCTTGCAAACATAGAGAAAAAGACCGACCATATTGCCGCAAAGCTTAAAAGCGACAGCTTTGCGCCAAAGGTCAGCCCTAAAGGCAGAATGTATTTCACAATTTTCCACTTTGCAAACAAAAAGGGCTGGAATCCTGCGGACAGCGCCTATTGGCAGGCAAAGGGCTGGACGGAAAATAAAAGACCGTGGAAAAAGTAAATTTTATATAAGGATAGAATTATGAGAATTGCAGAAAACTGGAAAGACTATAAGATAATAGATACTTCAAGCGGTGATAAGCTTGAAAGCTGGGGCGGCAAGGTGCTTGTCAGACCTGACCCTCAGATAATCTGGAAGTCCCCAAAGCGTTCTGACCTTTGGACAAAGGCAGACGGCATTTATCACCGCTCCTCAAAGGGCGGCGGCGAATGGGAATACAGAAAGCGCCTGCCTGAGAGTTGGAACATAAGCTATAAAAATTTGAAGTTCATCATCAGACCAACAGGTTTCAAGCACACAGGTCTTTTCCCTGAGCAGGCTGTGAACTGGGACTTTATGGCGGATAAAATAAGAAATGCAGGCAGAGATATAAAGGTGCTTAACCTCTTTGCATACACAGGCGGAGCTACCCTTGCCTGTGCCGAAGCAGGCGCAAGCGTTTCACACGTTGACGCATCAAAGGGCATGGTGCAGTGGGCAAGAGAAAACGCCGCTGCGTCAGGGCTTTCCGATAAGCCTATCCGCTGGTTGGTGGACGATTGTGAGAAGTTCGTTCAGCGTGAGATACGCCGTGGCAAGACCTATGACGCTATCGTTATGGACCCTCCGTCCTACGGCAGAGGACCAGGCGGAGAGATATGGAAGCTTGAAGATTGTATCTATGACCTTGTAAAGACCTGCTCAGGCGTTCTCAGCGACCAGCCGCTTTTCTTCCTGCTCAACAGCTATACCACAGGACTTTCACCCTCAGTTATGGCATATA
>CALEJX010000279.1 GCA_937898375.1 uncultured Ruminococcus sp. | reverse complement strand
ACGCTGAAATCCATGCTTGAAGATCAATTGCTTATAGGCAATAAAGTAATGGTACTTGATATCGAAAGCGAGTATCAACCTATGGCAAAGGTCTATGACGGTCAGACTATAAAGATAAACAGCAATTCAAGAATAAATCCTCTGCAAATATGTAAAGTTGTAGACTCACGAGTTGATGATGAGATATCACCAGAGGACGAAGCAAGAGAAAATTTTGCTTCTGAAATGTCAAGAATACGCACATTTATGTCAATGTATATGCCAGAAATAGATATGTACACTATGGAAATCTTCATGGATCTTGTAACTGAATGTCTGTCGGACAAGGGTATTTTTCCTGAAACAGATGTTACATATCTTGACCCGAAACAGTTTCCGTCTTTCACAGATGTAAACAACAAGCTTCACGAAAAGCTCAGCAACAGGACAGGTATGCCAGAAAGAAAATATGAAGCATACAGCAACATTCAGGTGTATATAAAACAGCTTTGCGGTAAAGGCGCATATGCAGGAATGTTTGACGGAGCGACTAATGTTGATGTAAAGAATAATGACCTGATAATCTTTGATGTTAAAAGCATAAGTGAAATGGCTGAAAATGTATACAACGCTCAGTTATTCAATATTCTCACTATTATGTGGTCAACGATATGTAAAAACATAGGCTACAATCAAAACCTTATCAATCCTTGGGACAAACGAAATGTTGTGTGTCTTATTGACGAAGCTCACAGATTTATCTCAGTGAAATATCCACAGGTAACAGAGTTTATTGAAAAACTTGTTCGCCGCACAAGAAAATATTTTGCAGGATTATGGTTTGCAACTCAATCAATATTAGACTTTATTCCTGACGGAAATATCACAGCAGCAGGCTCTATAAAAGTAATTTTCTCCCTAGTTCAATATCGATTGGTGCTTAAACAATCGCCTGAAAGCATTGAGATATTGCACCAAGCCTTTCCGCAATTCTCATATGCCGAGCTTAAAGAAAGCACAGCATTTGAGCCTGGTCAAATGCTGTTGTCATTAGGAGCAGGCAGGGACAAGCTGCATTGCAGAAGAATTGTTTGCGCAAGACAGCTCCTCTATATGGGCAATGCAGAGGACAGAATAGAGATAATCCACAACTGTTTTTCTCACTATTACAACGAATATTCTAAGCAGGAATATGGACTTATGTTAAGAAAAATGGATGCTGATTATTTCAGGAAATGCTTCCTTGCAGAAACATATTCCTACCTTAGAATGGAGCAAAACATAAGTCATTATATTGACGCAGTTATAGTTCAAATGGTGGATAATCTTATCAAAGAACTTCTTCAGGCTGCAGGAACGGAGGCGGCACGATGAAAGTAGTAAGTCCTAAAAGCAGCAGTAAAATATATATAATATTTACTGTTGTGACAGTGTTGTTAGCAGCACTTTTTCTTACATCGAACAGATGGATGCAATCAATTACATACAAAAGCAAAAGCAATAATTATGACCAACCGCTCACTCTTAATTGCTACAATATAAAGATAACAGACGCTTCTTACCACGATAATATTTGCGAATTTGTTTTAAAATGCCGCCTTTCCGGCAGTAATACTGGAGCAACATATCCCGAAATAAAGACCATACGATTTGATGATGATCTGAAAGAGTATAAGTTCACAGTGAGTGAAAAATATGATGATTATTCAAGAAAAATAACAGTGAAAGATCCTCCGTCCGACTTCAAGATAATGCGTGTTGTTGTCAGATCTGCTCTGCCAGACACAAAATATGCGGACGCATATGATGAATTTGGCGAGAAGATACCTGCACACACAGAGAAAGGAAAAGGGTACATTAGAACGATAACTATTGACCGAAAAGATATGCAGAAAAGTGCAATAAAAATCGTCCCAGGCAATACTGAAAGCCGTACACAAACGAGTACAGCAAGCAGTATTTCAAGCACAACAAATCCAATAACCACAACAGCACAAGCTGTCGCTGTGACTACAAAAGCTACATCACAAACAACACATAACGTCAGCGAAAAGGCGGCAGAAGCGTCACAAACAAGCACAACTACTTCAACCAAACATCAAGCTGCAACAGCAGAAAACAACACAAGACCGCAGGAAACAAGACGATATGATGAGCCTGCATATGCCCCAGAACAGACAACTGGTGCAACACATAATGAGCCAGCTCAAACACTTGCTCCGTCTGCAAAACCGACAGAGCAAGTAACAACTACAACAACGCAGCCTAGAGTCTATTCCATAAAGCTTGCCACAGATTTTGAGTATAATGACGTTCAGCTTAAAGTGGGAGGACGCACTCAGCTTCGTGCAGAGATCGAGCCTGACAATGCTGTTAATAAGAACGTAAAATGGGAGAGTAACCGTCCTGATATTGCAACAGTTGACAGCAACGGCAATGTAACAGCAGTATCAAAAGGCAAAGCTATCATAACCGCAACAACGGAGGATAAGGGCTTAAAGGCAAGCTGTATGATAACAGTTAGCCAGTAGAGAAAAGAGGTAATAAAAATGACTTTTAATAATTCTTCAAACAAAGTAAGAGTAATAGGTTTTATCGTTTCTGATATAAAAAGCCTTAGTGCCTATGCTATCGAATTTCTTATCGCAGTGCCTAGAAAAGCTAAAAAAGGCGAGCAGAGCTTTAATGATGTTTTCACTGTATACGTTAATGAGGAAAGCACAATTTCCTTTGCAAGAAATCATTTGCGCAAAGGCAGCGTGATAGTAGTTAAGGGAGAACTGAGGACTTTTAAAGATAATAACGTGAAAATATGCAGCAGTGATATAACTATTTCATCACAGAACAAGTGAGGTAAAGTGCTATGGAAAATATACTTTTTGAGTATCCTGTCAATAACGAAAACAGTTCTTTTGATGATGAATTTCAAGTGCAAAAAGCGAGATCTAACAAGATAAAATACACTGTCATAATTGCAGTTTTTTGTGCATTGGTAATGTATTTTTTATCTGCACTTTTTTCAAAAGCAGCCCTGCTTTTTTATTTACTCACAGCGTTTTTTACTATTCTTGCAATGGTAACAGGAAAAATATTTGTGAAATATCCAAGGCATTTTCTTTATATAAAGGCAACAGAAAATGAACTGCAGCTTGCTTACTATAAAGATAAAAAAGAGGATTACCACTTCCAATATAACAGCATTGAAGAGATAAGGTTTGCAGACAAAAATTTCACTGCTGTATATATAAAAGAAGAAGGACGTAAACCATATTACTTTGAATTAAATAAGTGGACACCTGAGCAAGGCTTTTTCCTTTACACCATACCGCAAATTCTCCCTAACGTGTTCAAGGGCAACAGCAAAGAGATAGAAAAAAAATATGGTGATGAAGCTGATTTCTACAACGAAGTATATAAGGGGAGCAATTAAAAATGGACATAATCATACGCAATATTCCTGAGAATATGATAGATAAAATAGACAATATAGCAAAAGCTGAGGACTTATCACGGAACGCATTACTTACAAAAATAATATCAGATTTTGTGAAAAGCAATGACGCTTTTGTTGTAAATATTCTTCCACCCATTGTCCGTTCGTTAGTAAATCAGGAACTTGACCGCTTATCAGAGGGTGCAAATTCCACTATAAATAATGTATATATTGCAGCACAGAAAATGATAAATACAACAGAAAAAATCGAAAATCTGCTTACAGAAACGCTTAAAAATTCTGAAGAAAACTCAATTACAAATGATGAAATTTTGCGGATACTCGAAATTTCAGACAAAGATAATTCATAAACAGGGCGGTTTTGTTTACACAATAGAAATATATACAAATTATTACAGCATGAAAAATATATAATTCGTATATAAAGCGGTAAATAATAGGAGCTTTCGTATATAAATCATATATAAAATTTGAGTTGTGATATATAAATAATATATAAACTGCAATTATATACAAAAAATCGTATATAAATCGTATATAGAAAAAGACCTGATGATATCACAGTACCCCACCTGAAACCTCGGTTCTACCGAGGTTTCCAGCAGGCACGATATCGTGCCTTTATGCTCTTGACCCACACCTCTAACTTAGATATCACAAAATAAAATCAAACTACACGGAAAGGTTGGATGAAAAAATGAAAAGCAAACCTATCAATAAACTGCTTTCTTTTTCCGAGCAGGATTTTCAAAAGTTTGTGGAGATAAAGAATCTAAAAGACTTTTCAACTTACAGTGATTGTCTTGCATTTCTGATAGACAGCACTTACAGTAAAGTAAAACATACAGCAAGCGTTGATCGCTTGGCGAATATAGAAAATGATATTGAAAAGCTGCTAATGATCGCAAAAGAAAATAACAGCATGATATATCAGGAGCGTGACGGAATTAATACGCTCCTGCACTTCTACGAAGTGCAGGAATTCCACTCAGCCGACAAGAGATTGAGTGACAGCGAACCGCATGACGTCATGTCACGATCAAATGACAACTACAAGAGCATCGTACATCAGCGCTCAGTTGATAAGGGTGCAGACTCCCTGCAAGACGAACAGAGTGACTAATAATGACACCAGGAATATTTCACAAATGCAAATTCGTATACAAGTGGCGAATAAGCGGTGACGGTGGCAACAAGATATTCGATTTTCTGGACTATATGCTCCGCCCTGAAGCTTTTGAGCCGAACAAACACGCCAACGAAATGGAGTATGTATATTCAGAATTTGTGCCAAACGAGAAAAGTCAGGCTCAAAACATAAAAGCTGAACGCTCATTAGGTGCTTTCACAAGCACACAAGATAGTCTGACTCCTGCCGATATAGACAAGATACGTCAGCTTGAAGCTGTCAGCCGCTCTGAGGGCTGTCCGAAATATGCAGGAGTTATCTCATTTGATAACGCATATCTGCGGCAGAATAATTTCATAGTCGGCAATCAGCTCAACCGCCAGGCACTTATTGAAGCCGCACGAAAAGGCATTAACAAAATGATAGACAAATCAGAAAAGCTGGATGCAAGTAACTGCTACTGGGTCGGCAGCATTCACGTCAATACAGGTAATGTACATATCCATTATCAACTTCTTGAATATCACCGACTTGAAGATAGACGCATTACATACAAGAATAAAGGTCAAGACGATATCGAGCAGAAAGCATTCAACGCTCTAAAGACTGAAATGACGCACTTCATTGACAAAAGTGCCGCCGCTGCTAATCTTACTGAATTTCAAAGAAACGTGCTTGCCCCTCATATCAAATCTGAATTTGCAAGCAGTATTCAAAAAATAAACGCACTTATCGACAAGCTTCCTGAAGATCTAAAAAGCAGCGGCAAGCAGTGGTGGTATGCAAAACAAAATGATGTGACAAAAAACGAGATTGACAGTTGTATAAGATCTGTCATATCAGAAAATCAAACTTTGCAAATAATGTTTGACACATATCTTCATAAGCTCGACAGCACACAAGCAATGTTCCGAAACAGATACGGACAAAATTCAAGGTGGGCTGAGTATAAAGAACATCAGCTTCACGATCCGTCAGGGTTTTACTCCAGAGTAGGAAACTCATTTCTTTCTATCTGCCGTGAATACTACAACACAAAGAATGTCAATTTTGAACCACCTGAGGATCTGCATTCCCATATAGATCTTGATAATACTTCTTACTTTCCAAAAACGAAAACGTATCTGTCTGAAAAAGAAAGCGAAGGCTTTTCTGAGAAAAATGAGCCTGACTACAACAACGGTATTTCCTCGCAGAAATCAAAAGTGTATCTGTCTGAAAATAAAAAAGATGATTTTGAGGATGCTATGCCTTATGACTCTTTAGAAAACTCTGATATCCCTGATGATTTGGAAATGTACCTATCTTCAAGAAATTATGATGAGTTGTATGAACCAAATGCTCCTGACTACAGCACGGATATTTTTCCACAAGAGCCTGAAGCGTATCTGTCTGAAAAAAGAAATGAAGAATTTGAGGAAACAACGCCATATGACTCTTTAGAAAGCTTTGATATCCCTGATGATCTGGAAATGTACCTATCTTCAAGAGAACACGATGAGCTGTACGGACAAAATGCGCCAGACTACAAAGAGCCTGAAGCGTATCTGTCTGAAAATGAAAAAAGCGCTCAGACAGTGGAGCCTCTCCGTATAGATTGGAGCAAGAACTATAAACTTGCCCTCGACTATATGTACGGAAACGCTCAAAATAAATCAGCAGTTATAAAGAGAGACCCTGAGAAAGCTTTTGAAATACTCTCAGCAGAAAGCAAAAGTGGAAACATTCTCGCAACATATGACATAGGCAAGCTTTATGACAGCCAAATGCTAAAAGCCGATGACGGCAATACATTAAGTCAGCAATATTACAGCAAAGCCTTTGAAGACTTCCACAAGCTGCTGTCCATAGTAAGCATGAGTGATGACAAAGGTGATAATTGGACAAAGTCCTATCTCAACTATCGCATAGGTAAAATGTATGAATATGGTCTTGGCGTTACTCAGGACTATAACTCAGCCATAGAGCATTATAAGCTGTCTGAGAACAAATATGCTTATTTTGCTCTCGGAAACATATACAAATACGGCTCTGGTGTTGAAACAGACTATGCCAAAGCATTTGACTATTATATGCGCTCACTAAGCAGCAAAGGCGGAATGCCGTTCGCAAGTTATGCCGTAGGACAAGCTTATGAATTTGGTCAAGGAGTAGAAAAAGACCTATCAAGTGCGCATAATTTTTACGCTGAAGCTTTAACAGGTTTAGAGAAAGTATTCACTAAAAACCATGACGATAATATCAGCTACAAGATAGGTATGATGTATCTGAATGGCAAAGGAACGGATATAGACCTTGAATGTGCTGAAAAATATCTGCTGCTCTCGGCGGACTCTAATAACTATAAAGCACAATATATGCTCGGTAAGCTCTATCAGAGCGACAGCAAAATGGATCTTCAAAAGGCTGAAAAAGTTCTGCTAAAGGGTGCTGAAAACGCACAGGATAAAGCAGGAGTGTGTGAATATAGTCTTGGCAAGCTGTATCTTTCACAAGAAAGATATGACAAAGCTGTGTCATACTTAGAACGTTCCGCAGCAAAAGATAATTACTATGCCGCATATACTCTTGGAAAGCTTTATCAGCAGCAATTCAATGACAATGCTCTTGCAGAAAAGCACCTTATGCACGCTGCTGAGCATAAGGATGATGTTATGGGAATAGCAGCGTACCGCCTTGGTAAATTGTATCTTTCATTTCAGGAAAAAAGAAAAGCATTGCAGTATTTCATCAAAGCCGCAGACAAGGATAATACATACGGAATGTATGCTGCAGGGGAAATTCTTCTTGATAGCAGAAAATCAGCAGAAGTTTCAAAAGGAATACGCTACCTTTCATCAGCCGCCGATAAGGACTTTGAGCCTGCGATATACACTCTGGGCAAATATTATAGCTCATTCAATAATACAAAAGCTAAAGAATACCTTAAGCGTTCTGCGTTTGAATTCAACGATCCAAACGCACAGTATATTCTTGGAAAAGTGTATCTGTCTGAAAATAAAAACGAAATGGCTGAAAAGTGTTTCCGCCAGTGTGCTTTAAACGGCAACAACAGCGGACAACTCGCTTATGGTTTAATGCTGTTTCGTGACGGTCAAAAGAAAGCAGCATATCAATGGCTGAGAAAGTCAGCACGCTCAGGCAATGACATTGCTAAAAAGATAATAAGCGGTAAAAAAGCGGATATACCATTTGAGTTCAGACTTGCAGGCTGTATGCAGGCGCAGAGGACACTTCTTCATAAATCATCAAGTATGCTGCGCAATGCCCTTAAATCTGAGGAAGCCAAAACCGCACGTCTTATGAGAGAATTTGAGATCGAGCAGGAAATGGCAAAAGCAAAAGAACAATATCATAGCATATAAAGGGGAACTAATATGGATCTTGAAAAACTTAAGCGCATAAAAAATCTTATCATCGCAAAAATACTTTTTGTATTTGGCTGGATCTATGATTTTGCTATGCGTATTTTAAATGCGGTGAATAAAACACCTATCGAAAAAGACAAAGACCGTCGAAATGTCAGAATAAAACAATTCGCAATAGCTACATCGATACTATATGTGATCTTTAACAGCATTTTTATTTACATCTTTAAAAGTATGCGCAGGGTAAGCCTTAACGGACGCTCTGGCGAATATACAAGCACTCACTTTATGCCGTGGAACATCATTGTTCCGTCAGGATTTATGATGTTCATTTTTGAAATTATCCTGGCAATGGTAGTAGGCTTGTGTATAACAGTAAAGCTCCATACTCTGTGGCGTATGAAGAATGACAGCAAGGACATCAAGGGTGATAATAAATTCATGGAAGATAATGAGCTTCTTGAACACTTTCAGGCAGTCCCTATGGATAATATAAAGTCAGCGGAACAAGCTGGTATGCTCATTGGTGAAAGCAATGGTATGTACTATGTTGAAACTGGCACATACAACACTATGATAGTAGGCGCTCCTCGTTCAGGTAAAGGTGAATGTTATGTGCTGCCAAGTATGCGGCTTATGGCTAATGCCAAAAATAAGCCCTCGCTTATCATAAACGATATGAAAGGCGAGTTGCTTGAACTGACATATGAAGATTTTGCAAATAACGGATATAAGATAGTCACTCTTAATCTTATCGATACGGACCGATCTGATTGTTGGAATCCTCTACAACTTATCATTGACGAATATCTCGCTGCAAAACAGAGCGGCAGCAACGATCTTTCTCAGACTTCAAAGCTTGTCAGCTCATTCGCTCACTGCCTTACAGACGATACCCAGAGCGAGGCTATATGGACAGACTCCGCAAGGTCGCTGCTCAGTGCCCTTATATACTATTTCTTAGATAAAGGCTATGAGAAAAATGATATGTCCTGCGTTAATATGTACAGCATAACAACATTCTTCACCGAGTTTGGCGTATACAATACAGTGATTGAGGACGAAAGCGGCAACAAGAAAATGGTCAATGCCCTTGATGAGCTGTTCAATGCTCTGCCTGTAGGCTGCCTTGCAAGAACAGCCTATTCTACGTCAAAATTCTCCCAAGGAGACACACGTTCATCAATATACACCGTTCTCTCTGCAGACCTTGAGATATTTATGACGGATATGGGTGTTCAAAAACTCACATCTAAAAATGAAATAAACTTTGCTGACCTTATCAATGAAGATCAGCCCTGCATAATATATATGCTTGTGCCATATGAAGAAAAATCACGTTATGTAATAGCTTCAATGTTTGCAGACCAATCCTTTATGTACCTTGCAAAGCAGGCAAGAAAATACCGGGGCGGCAAATTACCACGAAAAATAGAGTATATCTATGATGAATTTGGTCAAATGACAAAGCTTCCTGACCTCAGCAGCAAAATGAACGCTTCTCCTGGAGCAAATATTCTGTTCAATCTCTTTCTGCAGGACTATGGTCAGCTCAAAAAGTATGACAAGGAGGAAGACGGCATAAAGGGCGCTTGCAATATTCAGATATACATACTCTCTCTTAACGGAAGCACCAATAAGGCTTTTTCTGAAATGATAGGCAACGAAACCATAAATTACCTTACATTCAGTGGCAGTCTATATGGCTTTATTGATCACCAAGGCGAACACGTTGACCGCAAGGCTCTACTCGATACCACACAGCTGTCAAAACTTCCTTTTGGCACTGCCATAGTTAAGAAAATGCGTTGTGAGCCAATACGAACTAATATCACGCCTTATCACCTTATCGAGAATAAGCCGCCAAGAATACCTGTCGAAAATCTGCCTATAAGAAACCATAACATAGACCTCTCTGCTGTGCTTTACCCATATGATGAGCTTTGGGACAGTTTGGGCGTTATAGGCAATCAGTATAGACTTGATAAGCTGAAAAATAATGCAGAAAGTGCTATGAACAAATACTATATGCAGCTTAATGATATTGAGAAAATAAAGGCTGCAGGCGGAGCAGTTTCTGAGCTTGTGTATAAGGCTGCATTGGATCTTGAAAAACAGGCAAGTCAGGCGCAGCGTCAGGTCATAGAGTATCAGCAGCATATCCAACAGCTAAAAGAATTTCGTAATAATGAAGCACGAAAAATATTTGCCCAGGCTTATTCAGACAATGGCTTTCAAGAGGAAGATGACGGATTTGATGAAAGCACGGACGAACTTTATCTCCCTAATGACTTCCCTGCTCCTCAAAGCGAACTCCCATATGTGGATATATCCGCATTGCTTTATAAGGTCAATGGACTTGCAGGAGATGAGCTTAGCAGCCTTCTTGAAAAGAAAAACTATGCCGCTGCAAGGGGCTACATAAAGAAAATACAGAAACGTCCTGATATACGCAGCAATTTTGTTGCCGATGAATGGGCGGCACTGGAACAATACATTAATAATGAGGAATTGAAAAATGCGAATACCTAACAGCTTTGTTACACGTTTTACACAGGCATCAGACTTGAAGCTTGCCTGTGTATTCTATAGTCTTATCCACAAGAATACAAAAAGAAATCTGCTTGGCTATGAGATCACAGTCAAGCAGACAACTCTTGTGTCACTATGCGGCTTTTCGGTATCCACTGTTAAGCGTGCGGCAAGTTCACTGCTCAAGAGTGGATTTATCAAGTCCCAGAAGCGCCAGACAAATGCTCCTGGAAAGCTTGGCACATATACATACACTGTTGAAGCTGTATCTACAACTTCTAAATATTTCACCATGGATAAAAAGCTTATGAGCAGATTGAATGGAATGGAATTCAGAGTGTATACAATGTGCTGTAAGCTGGCTGACAGCTCACACAAGAGCTTTTTCCAAAGCTATAATGATCTATCTCAGCTTCTTGGCATGAGCCGTCAGGACGTTCTCAGGACGATAGAAAAGCTTGTAAAAGGCAAATTCATTCGTAAGAAGAAAATCAGAACTCGTGTAGGTGATTTTACAGACAACACATATACTGTCTGCATATATGTTCATCATAGCAGAATAAAAAAAGCCTCCCGCCGCTCAAGCAGGAGGCAGAGCATTCATTGCTTTACAATGAACACACCCATTAAAAACACAAGTTTATTGTATAACAAAAATTCGGTTTTGTCAATAGGTTTTAAGAAAAAAATGCGGCTTTCGGAGAATTTTTTCTTAAAAAGGGGTAGTGGGTAAAATGAACGGTCTATAACTGACCCATTCTTGATTATCTGTCTGAAATCAAATAATTGATTTTGGTTTATATACTTAGTTATTATCAAAGTTATTGATGAGTATTTGTTTTTTATGTGAAATTCGCTTTTTTCTTTCAGACAGATATCAATTCAAGCTGTCAAAATGCCTGTTTTTGTAATATAATTAATTTATTATATCAAAAAAGGGGATCATTATGACTATTGAAGAACTAATTGACGAAAAAACAAAACTTGAAAAACTTGTGATACAGCTTGCAGGAGAAAACCAACAGCTCAAAGACGAGTTGTCGGCTAAAAAGACAAGCGACATTCCGTTCGCTGATCTGCTTGAAACCTGGCTGCATAACAAGAAAGTGTCTGTAAAAGCCAACACATATGAAGCTTACTGCACCCAGGTCAATCACCACCTTGTGCCGTATTTTCGCAGCAAGGGTACAATGCTTTCTCAAATCACGCCAGCAGTGCTTGAAGAATATTATTTCACAAAGCTTCAATCAGGCTTATCAGGCTCAACCATAAGGAAACATCATTCAAACATCAAGATGGCACTGAAATTTGCCGTAAAGAACGGATTGACAGACCAAAATGCCGCACTTCTTGCAGAACTTCCCTCCTGTAACAAGTTCTGTGGTAACTTTCTCAACACAGAGCAATTTGATCTTGTTCTCAGCAAAATAAAACATACTGCAATTTACACGCCTGTTTTCATTGCAGGAACAATGGGGCTTAGACGCAGTGAAGTTCTGGGGCTGCGTTGGTCTGATATCAATTTTGAGCTGCACACGATGTGTATTCAGCATACTGTGGTCAAATGCGTCAAAGATCATAAAACAACGCTTGTATTTTCAGACGTGCCTAAAACAAAGTCAAGCCGCCGCACGCTTCCGCTACCTGACAGTGTATACAGCTACCTGAAATGGCTCAAACACAAGCAACGTTTGTCCTATGCTGCCAACAGGAGCAGTTATTCACGGCAATACTTGAAATACATATGCGTCAATAGCAAAGGCATTCTTATAAAGCCTGATGAGCTTTCTGTCCGTTACGGCAGAATAATGAATGAAATGCACCTTAAATGCCGCTTTCACGATCTTCGTCACACTTGCGCTTCCCTGCTCGTTCAGCATGGCGTTGCCCTGAAATCTGTATCTGCATGGCTTGGACACAGCAGTTTAGCGGTAACAAGTGATATCTACACTCACCTAACCTTTCAGGAGAAGCTCAACGTTGCTAACACTATTGACGGATACATGAAAGATGTAGATGTGTCACGGTGACACATTAGGGCGTTCTTTATCTTTACATCAATACATTTGTTGACAAATATATGTTTTTGCGGTATAATATATAAAAATAGGATTATAAAGGAGAAGTTGTTTATGAAGAAATGTGTTTCTGTATTTTTGGCTGCATTAATGCTCTCATTGGTATCATGCAGTGAAAAACCTTATACTGTTCCTTGGCAAACCGATACTGATACCGAAAGTAAAACTGATACAGCCTATATTCAGGGCAAATCAGGCAACAAATACACTGTTGATGATGAATACACGCTCTCTGTTCCAACATACAAGTATGTTTTTTTCGCAAATGATGAAAAGAAAGAAACTGGCAAGCGCTACCTCATCGTTGACTTGGAGTATAAAAATCTTGAAACAAAATCAATCATTCTTAAAGACAGAATATCAAGTAAAGCCATATATCAGAATAAATATGAATACGATTTAGATATATATGCTAATGGCGGCTTTGATAGCGGTATTGCATTTGTTTTAGAGAATGATAATATTGTTAATTGTTATCATGAAATTCGTGAAGATTATGATCTAGAGCCGCTTGAAAGCGTTGAGTTTAACTATGTTTATAGATTGCCAGAAGAATATGACGGCTCAGATATAACAGTACACATGAATGTTGCCAATGATGAATATGATTTCACATTTGAGAAAAATGAAAATCATACTGCATTGGCAGAAGAATACATAAAATAAGTAATATGTTGCCCCTAGTGTGTCACGGTGACACACTAGGGGTCATTTTGCATTTATATATAAAAGATATATTCCCCACCATTAATTACCGCAAAAGTATTGACAAATTGACAAAATGGTGGTATAATTAATACACAGAGGAAATTTAGAGGGCATAAAAAATCGCACCCTCTAAGGCTTATAAACTCCGCCAAGAGTTTATAAGCCCAGCAGCACAGATGTTACCGCAACTGTGGAGCTTTCAGAGAATGCTATCCTCGTGCTCTATTATAGCACGTTGGAAATAGATTGTCAAGGGCTTTTCACGATGTCAAACATCTGGAAAGCTCTTTTTGCTTTTAGCTGCTGATTCAACTCATCAAAAATGCAGCTTGAAAATCGAATATCGTAAGTCCTCAAATAAGATTGAGATGAGGTCAACTGATGTGAAACACAAGCACAACAAGACATTGAGTTGTCTTTAAGTCGCTTTGAGCCATGACGTTCGTTACTGTTCAATCACGCCGATCAGGCATTCTTAACACTAACATTACAGAACATGAACACGAGCCAGCCAGTAACAGTTAAGCTAACTGTAAGCCTATGTGCCGACGCCACTATGGATTAACATCAGATGATTCGCCCAAGCTCCACAATGTGCAGCTGCCTTGACAAGGTCTAAGAGCGAAACGAAACAAATGTCACAAAACATATTCTAGCTTGTTACTACAAGCTTTCATATATGCTCAGCAAGATACTCAAAGATACTTGCTGAGGAAAGTCCACATTTTTATATCCTGTGGATTTTCCTTTGTGAGTATCGAAAATGATTGGTGCGCCAGAAGGGACTCGAACCCCCGACCTACTG
>CALEJX010000278.1 GCA_937898375.1 uncultured Ruminococcus sp. | reverse complement strand
CGGTGCAAAAGCTGAGTGTACAAAAAAAACCGTGGCGGGAAATGCCCGTCACGGCAACAACAAACCCAGTATGTCACAAACTTTATGAGCGGCATAAAAAAATACGCCTTACACAAAGTAAGGCGTAATACGGTACAGATGCAAGCACAAATGCAGTAAAATTCACAAAAAAGTACACCCAGCGGTGCAAAAGCTGAGTGTACAAAAAAAACCGTGGCGGGAAATGCCCGTCACGGCGAGTGACCTGCTGGTGCCGGTGACCGGGGTCGAACCGGTACGGTATCGCTACCATCGGATTTTGAGTCCGACACGTCTGCCAATTCCATCACACCGGCACATAACATTATGATTATAACATACTTTTTTCATTTTGTCAAGCAAACTGCAAGTAAATTCTTCTTTTACCTGTTTGTTTATTTTCAACATAAAACATATTTGACTGCTATTGACTTTTGGAGATTATTATGATATAATAAGGTTTAGGGCAGCGGAGAAGCAATTCTCTCCGTCATCGGCAATAACGGACAGGCTGCCGCAAAATAATCGGGAGGGATCTATCGTGAATATAAATGAAATGACAGTGCTTATATGCGACGATTCTATGTTCGCACGCAAAAAGCTCAGTATGTCTATTTCTGGATTTGGAGTAAAAGCCGTTTATGAAGCAGCCGACGGTGAGGAGGCCGTAAGCAAATATAAGGAGTTCAAGCCTGACGTGGTGTTTATGGATATCATTATGCCTAAGGTAACTGGTCTGGAGGCTCTCAAACAAATAATCGCAGAGGATCCTGACGCTAAGGTCATCATGGCTTCTTCTGTTGGTACCCAGAGCCATTTGAAGGACGCTCTCAAGTCTGGCGCTGTGGACTTTTTGCAGAAGCCTATAGCTGATAATGACGCTCTCAAAGTTCTTGAGAACGTTGCAAAGGGGGTACTGTAAATGTTTGCGCAGTTTTTTGGAGGCTACCTCTTTAACCATAAGCTTTGCACCGCCGAGGACCTTACTCAGGCTTTCGAGGCTAAAAAGCATACAAGACTTCGCCTTGGCGTTCTTGCTATAAACGCAGGTCTTATGACCGCCGAGCAGGTGGAGCATGTCAATATCACTCAGCAGAGCGTTGATAAGCGCTTCGGTGACCTTGCCGTAGAGCTTGGCTATGTTACCGCTGACGACGTTGAAAAGCTTCTCGCCCAGCAGCCTACAGACTATCTGCTCTTGGGTCAGACCCTCGTTAACAACGGCGCTCTTACTAACGCCGAGTTTGAAAAGGCTCTTAAGGATTACAAGGCTGAAAATCAGATAACTGACGATATTTCAGACAATCAGACAGAAACGCTCCACAAACTTATCAATGAGTTCTATCATTTTGATACCGCTGAGAATGCCCGTATCTGCACTGATTATGTCACCCTGCTTTTCAAAAACCTTATCAGATTTATCGGCGACGACTTCACACCATTGGAAGCATCTGTTATAAAGAATTTTGCGGCTGAGCATATTGTTGTCCAGAAAATAAGTGGCAGCTATGACGCCGAAGCTTGTATCGCTGCCGACACAAAGGCATATATGGCTTTCGCTGAAAGATTTGCAAAGGAAAGCTTCACGGAAGTTGACGACTTTGTAAACGCTACAGCAGGCGAGTTTTTGAACGTAAACGACGGTCTGTTCATCGTGAACGAGTCAAACGAGCATGGCGTTGAACTTACGCTCACTCCGCAGGAATTTTTGGAGAACGGCGAGCTTGCTCTGTCAGGCACTGCGTTCTGTATCCCTGTGAACTATCCTTTTGGCAAGCTGAATTTCATCATTGCCACCTGATAGATTTTTACAAGTACATAATATCCGCCGCTGTTCTGCTTTGTTCGGCGGCGTTGATATTCTTTGCCTTTTTTATAACTTTTTTTCAAAAACACTTGAAATTTTATTGCAGGTGTGTTATAATATTAGGGTAACAAAAGTTAGATTGATATGATTCAGTTATTGTTCCTCATCAATCCGAGATATAGGTGTGCGGGTCCTGTGCAATGAAACGCTGTGAACCATGTCAGGCGGGGAACCGAGCAGCATTAAGCGGTTTGTTTCGTGTGTCACAGTTCCGCCCGCACGCCCATATGTCGGATTGATTTTTTATTTTCTTGATTGGAGTGAGAGTTTTGTATCAGGCATTGTACAGAAAATGGCGTCCAATGTCATTTGACGACGTTGTGTCACAGCCGCATATTACAACTACTCTCAAAAATCAGATAAAAAGTGGAAAGACCGCTCACGCCTATCTTTTCACAGGCTCGAGAGGTACAGGCAAGACCACCTGCGCAAGAATTTTTGCAAAGGCTATCAACTGCCTTGACCCACATGACGGCGAGCCATGCCTTGAATGTGAGATATGCAAAGACGCCGACAACGGCACTCTTTCTGATATTATCGAGATAGACGCCGCTTCAAACTCTAAGGTAGACGATATCAGAGAGCTGCGTGAGGGCGTTGTCTATACTCCTGAAAGATGTAAATATAAGGTATATATCATAGACGAGGTGCATATGCTTTCAGCCGGCGCATTCAATGCCCTGCTGAAAACTATGGAAGAGCCTCCTCCACACGTCAAGTTCATTCTTGCCACCACGGAGATACATAAAGTTCCTGCTACTATCGTGTCGAGATGTCAGCATTTTGACTTCCACAGGATAAGAAACGAGGATATCGTTTCAAGGCTTATGTACATTGCTTCTCAGGAGGGCTTTACGCTCCATGAGGACGCCGCAGGCATGATTGCAAGGCTTTCTGACGGCGGTATGCGTGACGCACTTTCCCTTCTTGACCAGTGCGTTGCCTATGAAAATGATATCACTCTTGACGTTGTTTCCTCCGCTTCTGGCATTGCAGGACGTGATTATCTTTTTGATATTCTCGAAAAGATAGCCGATAAAGACGCCGCAGGCGCTCTCAGGGTCGTTGATACGCTGTATGATATGTCAAAGGATTTGAAAGTTCTGGCAGGCGAGTTGCTTGCTCAAATGAGAAATGTCATGATAATCAAGACTATCGACAACAACAAGGATCTTATAACCTGTCTGCCTGACGAGTACGAAAGGCTAAAAGTCCTTGCAGAGCGCATGAAGCTTGACGAGATACTCGGGGATATAAATACTTTGCAGGAATGCAGCGAGCGTTTTGCACGAAGCACTTCAAAGCGTATCGAGCTTGAAATGTGTATCATAAAGCTGTGCGGAGCTGCTCAAAAATCAGGCGCAACTGCGCAGGCAGTATCAAGTGGCGCTGAGGTGACAGCGCTTCTAAACAGAATATCTCAGCTTGAAAACGCACTGAAAAGCGGTGCTGTTTTGCAGGCTCAACCGCAGACAGCCGCACCAGTTCAGCAGGAACAAGCCCCACCGCCGAAGCCTGTCGACCCAGATTTCAAGAAAATGAAAGCAAGCGACTTCAAGCTTGTGCAGACTTGGGACAACATTGTGGAGCAGGTCAAGCAGACAAATCCTGCCATAGGCTATTTTTTGGTAAATTCCAAGGCTTATATGTGTCAGAACGTTCTGCTTATGATAGTGCACAATGACTTTTATCTCAAAAAGTTCAAAGCAAGCGGCGACGCTACGGTGCTAAACGAGATACTGAAAAATAATTTCGGACAAAACTTCACTATCAAGGTCAAGTCCGCCAAAAATGTCGCACCTGAGGATAAGGAAAACCCTATCAATCAGCTGCTTGACAAGGCGAAAAAGCTTGATATTGAGGTTGATATAAAAAAATAATTTTGAACATAAGGAGTTTTTAAAATGAAAGCAAGACTTCCACAGGGAATGGGCAAAGGTCCTTCCAATAACATGAATCAGATGCTCAAGCAGGCTCAGAAAATGCAGGACGAGATCACAGCTCTTCAGGCAGACCTTGAACAGAGAGAGTTCACAGGTACAGCAGGCGGCGGAGTTGTCGAGGTAACTATCAACGGCAAGAGAAATGTTCTTAAGCTTGATATCAAGCCTGAAGTAGTTGATCCGGAGGACGTTGAGACTTTGCAGGATCTTGTTATGGCAGCTTTCAATCAGGCTGTTGCTAACCTTGATGAGGTAAGCGATACTGAAATGCAGAAGCTCACAGGCGGAGTATCATTCCCAGGTCTGTTTTAATGGCTGAATCAAACGCATTGCCTTTGGTACTTCTGTCAGAGCAGTTCGCAAAGCTCCCCGGTATCGGCATGAAGACCGCACAGCGCCTTGCCTACTACGTTATGTCCATGACAGACGAGGAAGCTTCGGCATTTGCAGCGGCTATCACCAATGCCCACAAAAGCGTTCATCTTTGCAGCGTTTGCCAGAACTTTACTGACAAGCCAAGATGCCCAATCTGCGCCGACCCAAGACGTGACCACACAACGGTCTGCGTGGTGGAAGACCCGAAAGATATCGCTGCTTTCGAGCGCACAAAGGAGTACAAGGGCGTTTACCATGTTTTGCATGGCCTTATCTCCCCTATCGACGGCATTTCCCCTGACAAGCTCAAAATAAAAGAGCTGCTTGCAAGGATAGAGCCTGAAAATGTCAAAGAGGTCATTATGGCGACTAATCCTACAGTTGAGGGTGAAGCTACGGCGATGTACATTTCAAAGCTGCTTAAACCACTTGGTGTGAAAGTCACACGTTTGGCGTTCGGTCTGCCTATTGGCGGAGTGCTTGAATATGCTGATGAAGTGACTCTATACAAGGCTTTGGAAAATCGAAACGAAATATAAAGAAAACCTCCCCGAACTATTCGGAGAGGTTTTTTTTGCGCCTTAAATTCTTAAAAAATTCTGTCAGCGTATCCGCACACTGCTCCTGCAGTACACCACCCGTGCAAAGGGGTCTATGATTATAAGGCAGCTCAAAAAGGTTTACCACCGACCCGCAAGAGCCAGCCTTTTTGTCATACGCACCGAAAACCACACGCTCAATCCGAGAATTTATTATCGCACCCGTACACATTGGACAAGGCTCGAGGGTAACAAAAAGCTCGCAGCCCATAAGCCGCCAGCCACCAAGATTTCGGCTCGCTTCCTCGATAGCAACAAGCTCAGCATGGGTCAAAGGAGAACGCCCATATTCACGGCGGTTAAATCCCCTGCCGATTATCTCACCGCTGGAACGTTTCACAACTATCGCACCCACAGGTACTTCCCCCTGTCCTGCGGCAATTTCCGCAAGCTCCAGCGCCTTTTTCATGTAAAGTTCATCTCTCGTCATATTATCCTCGCACACACAAACATAGTCACAAAAATTGCAGCTATCCAAAATGCAATTGAGTTGGTGGCAATAAAAGATTTTATCCGCTTTGACATTGTCATGAAAGAGTTGTCATGCTGAATGTTGAAAGTCCAATCGCCAAAGCTTGTGAGCTTTGAATACATCACAAGTGACGCACCCACAATAGCGGCGCAGATTATCACCTCTGCTATCCTTGCGTAAGGCAGATCGTAAAGCACAACATAGCTCAGCACAAAATTCGTGATATGAGCGCAGATACTCATTGATATTGCTGTGACCACAGAGCCCGTTCTAATGGTGAAAAGTCCCAGAACAGCAGCACAGCATACAACAAAAGGCAGATATGTAACATCATAGTAGCATAGTCCGTTCACAACAGCGGTTATCATGATAGCAAAAGTGTCGCCAAACTGTCTGAACGTCTGCAAAAATACTCCACGGAAGACTATTTCCTGTATAATCGGCACTATTATGGCAAAAAAAGCAAATGAAACAATTGCAACAATGGGGTCTTCAGAAAACACAAAAATAGAATATATCCCGTCTATATGCACCGCCGAAAACAGCAAACTAAGAATATATTGCCCTACTCTGCCCACAACGATTATAACCATCATTATCACAATGGCAGTTCCACGCATTTTTTCATAGCCTTTTGAGTTTGCTAAAACGACTTTATTTGGTATCTTTGTCACAAGTTTGAAAATAAGCCCCGGTATTGCAAATTTTGCAGCAAAAAATAGTCCTAAAACAAACGTCATGCCAAGGTCATATCTTCCGTAATTCCCGTTAGTCTGAGAAAAATATACAAATGCGCCTGTGGTATCAGGAGTGTACTTATTCACAAAGAAATAATTTAGAAAATCTATAGCAAGCATTATCACAAGGCAAACGCCCAGCAGACTACAGCACTTGAGCATAGAAATTCTCTCCGCTACCTCCGCCTTGTGTGGGACAAAGCCCTCGCCGTCAATGTAAGAATGTTCTCTTGTATCGTGAATAAACTGAAATCCGAAAGAGTTCTGAGGATTTGAACGCCACTTTGCGAACGACTTCTTATAATCATCGCTCTGATTTTGGTAAGTGGTATCCTGCGCAACATCTATCATATAATCTTTAGTTTTTGTATCGTTCAAATTCTCACCTCCGATATACTAATTATAGCATATCAGCGCACTTTTTTAAAGCTTGCGCACATCATTTAACTTATTATTCATAATATTTTAAGACAAAAAAATCGGGCACTGTAAAAGTACCCGATTTTCGTATAGTAAACTAAAAATTAGTCTCTAACAGCTGTAACGACGCCAGAACCTACTGTTCTACCACCCTCACGGATAGCGAAACGAAGTCCCTCTTCAATAGCGATTGGAGTGATGAGCTCAACGTCCATCTCTACGTTATCGCCAGGCATGCACATTTCCTTGTCAGCAGGAAGTGTGATAACGCCAGTAACGTCAGTTGTTCTGAAATAGAACTGTGGTCTGTAGTTGTTGAAGAATGGAGTATGACGGCCGCCTTCTTCCTTCTTCAGAACGTAAACCTGACCTGAGAACTTTGTATATGGGTGAATAGAACCTGGCTTACAAAGAACCTGACCTCTCTGGATGTCAGATCTCTGGATACCACGGAGAAGCGCACCGATGTTGTCGCCTGCCTCAGCGTAGTCAAGGATCTTTCTGAACATCTCGATACCTGTTACAACAGTCTTTGGTCTCTCAGTTGAAAGTCCGAGGATCTCAACTTCGTCACCAGTCTTGAGCTGACCTCTTTCAACTCTACCAGTAGCAACTGTACCACGGCCTGTGATTGTGAATACGTCCTCAACAGGCATCAGGAATGGGAGATCAGACTTTCTGTCTGGAGTTGGGATAAATGTGTCAACAGCGTCCATAAGGTCAAGGATTGGCTTGTAAGCTGGATCTGAAAGATCGTCTGGAGCTTCAAGAGCTGCAAGAGCTGAACCCTTGATGATTGGAGTGTCGTCGCCAGGGAAATCATACTTGTCGAGGAGTTCTCTGATATCCATCTCAACGAGGTCGAGAAGCTCTTCATCGTCAACCTGGTCAGCCTTGTTCATGAAAACAACGATAGCTGGAACGCCTACCTGTCTAGCAAGGAGAAGGTGCTCTCTTGTCTGAGCCATAGGACCGTCAGAAGCAGCAACTACGAGGATAGCGCCGTCCATCTGAGCAGCACCAGTGATCATGTTCTTTACATAGTCAGCGTGGCCTGGGCAGTCAACGTGAGCATAGTGACGATTCTTTGTCTCATACTCAACGTGAGCTGTGTTGATTGTAATTCCTCTCTCTCTCTCCTCTGGAGCTGAGTCGATGTTGTTGTAATCCTTCTTCTCAGCAAGACCTTCAAGAGCAAGAGTCTTTGTGATAGCAGCAGTAAGAGTTGTCTTACCGTGGTCAACGTGACCGATTGTACCAATGTTAACGTGTGGTTTGGTTCTTTCGAAATGTGCCTTTGCCATAGGAATTTTCCTCCTTAAAATTTAATAGTTTCCGATTTAACATACCGTAGTATAATTATATCAAATAAAAAGCAAATTTGCAATAGAAAAACAGAAATTTTTCCGCAAAATTATTCGCCCTTATTTCTTGAAGCCATGATCTTCTCAGAGATTGACTTAGGTACCTGAATGTAGCTGTCAGGCTCCATTGTGTACTGTCCACGACCCTGTGTCTTAGAACGCAGGTCATTTGAGTAACCGAACATTTCAGACAGTGGAACGAGAGCGTCAACCTGAACGGCACCAGTTCTCTGCTCCTGACCGAGGATCTGTCCACGACGGGAGTTGAGGTCGCCGATAACTGTTCCGAGATAATCATCAGGAGCGATAACGCAAACCTTCATGATAGGCTCAAGAATGATTGGTGAAGCCTTTCTCATAGCCTCCTTGAACGCCATAGAACCGGCGATCTTAAATGCCATTTCAGAAGAGTCGACTTCGTGATAAGATCCGTCGTACAGCTCGACCTTAACGTCAACTACCTGGAAGCCTGCGAGAACACCGTTCTCCATAGCGCCTCTGATACCTGCGTCAACAGCAGGGATGTATTCCTTAGGAATAGCACCGCCGACAACCTTGTTGATGAACTCGTAGCCCTTACCGGACTCGTTTGGCTCAACGTTGATCTTAACGTGACCGTACTGACCCTTACCACCTGACTGCTTAGCGTACTTGTAATCAACGCTTGCAGGAGCAGTAATTGTTTCCTTATATGAAACCTGAGGAGCGCCGACATTAGCCTCTACCTTGAACTCACGGAGAAGTCTGTCTACGATGATCTCAAGGTGCAGCTCGCCCATTCCGGCGATGATAGTCTGACCTGTTTCCTCAGAAGTATAAGTTCTGAATGTTGGGTCCTCTTCAGCAAGCTTTGCAAGAGCGATACCCATTTTTTCCTGACCTGCCTTAGTCTTAGGCTCGATAGCGAGCTGGATAACAGGCTCAGGGAATTCCATTGACTCAAGAAGTACAGGATGATCTTCATCACAAAGTGTATCACCTGTAGTTGTGTTCTTCAGACCGATAGCGGCACCGATATCACCAGCGTAGATAGTATCGATATCCTTTCTAGCGTTAGAGTGCATCTGAACGATTCTTCCGATTCTCTCGTCCTTGTCCTTAGTGGAGTTATAAACTGTAGAACCAGCTGTCAGAACACCTGAATAAACTCTGAAGTAGCAGAGCTTACCAACAAATGGGTCTGTAGCGATCTTGAATGCGAGAGCAGCAAATGGCTGATCGTCGCCTGAAATTCTCTCAACTTCCTCACCTGTGTTTACGTCAGTACCCTTGATGTGTGGTACGTCGATAGGTGAAGGCATATAATCTACAATAGCGTCAAGAAGCTTCTGAACGCCCTTGTTTCTGTATGAAGTTCCGCAGGTAACAGGTACCATTGTGTTAGCGATAGTACTCTTTCTGATTACCTTCTTCATCTCGTCGATAGTGATCTCCTCGTCTGCGAAATACTTCTCAGCGAGATCGTCATCAACTTCTGCAAGATGCTCGATAAGGTCAGCGTGATACTGTTCAGCCTTTTCCTTAAGGTCCTCAGGGATCTCTTCCTGACGGATATCCTTTCCAAGGTCATCATAGTATACATAAGCCTTCATTTCGAGCAGGTCGATGATACCCTTGAAGTCGTCCTCAGCACCGATAGGGAGCTGGATAGGAACGGCATTGCAATGGAGTCTGTCATGAAGCATGTGCAGAACGTTGTAGAAATCTGCGCCCATGATATCCATTTTGTTGACATATACCATTCTTGGTACCTGATAGTTGTCAGCCTGTCTCCAAACTGTTTCAGTCTGAGGCTCAACACCACCCTTAGCACAAAGAACTGTTACAGAACCGTCGAGTACACGAAGTGAACGCTCAACCTCAACTGTAAAGTCAACGTGACCTGGAGTATCTATAATGTTGAGTCTGTGACCCTTCCAGTAGCAAGTAGTAGCAGCAGAAGTAATTGTGATACCTCTTTCCTTCTCCTGTGCCATCCAGTCCATTGTAGATGCACCGTCGTGTGTTTCACCGATCTTATAGTTTACACCGGTATAAAACAGGATACGCTCTGTAGTAGTAGTCTTGCCGGCGTCGATGTGTGCCATGATACCGATATTACGGTAATCCTGCAATTTACATTCTCTTGCCATATATATCCTCCTTTATACCTCTTACCATCTGTAATGAGCGAAAGCCTTGTTAGCTTCAGCCATCTTATGAGTTTCGTCACGCTTCTTGCATGAGCCGCCAACGCCGTTAAGAGCGTCGAGGATCTCAGCTGCGAGTCTCTCTCTCATTGTGTCCTCGTTTCTCTCACGAGAATACTTTGTTATCCATCTCAGACCAAGTGTCTGTCTTCTGTCAGGACGAACCTCCATTGGTACCTGGTAAGTCGCACCGCCTACACGGCGAGCCTTGACCTCCAGCTCAGGCATAATGTTATCCATAGCCTCCTGGAATACTTCAAGAGCAGGTCTGCCTGTCTTTTCTTCGACAATTTCAAATGCTCCGTAAACGATCTTCTGGGCAACACCCTTCTTACCGTCGAGCATGATGTTGTTTACAAGACGTGTAACAAGCTTAGAATTGTATACAGGATCCTGAAGCACGTCTCTCTTTGTAACTCTACCTCTTCTTGGCACTTTAATTCCCTCCTTCACAAATAATGAATTCACAGGTACTCGCTCTGTAACCACGGCACACAGCCGTTTTACAGCCCCGTCAGTTCCTTGTAGAGTCAACTAATATATATTAATCACTCCACATAAACTGTGGTCTTCGCAGTATGCGACAATGAGTTATTACCTTGTTACTAAAATGAGCTTTTCAGTTTTTGATTACTTGGCTGCTCCTGCCTTTGGCTTCTTAGCGCCATACTTGGATCTCGCCTGCATTCTCTTAGCAACGCCCTGAGCGTCGAGAGTGCCTCTGATGATGTGATATCTTACACCAGGGAGGTCCTTAACACGTCCGCCTCTGATAAGAACAACGGAGTGTTCCTGAAGATTGTGTCCGATACCAGGGATATAAGCTGTAACTTCGTTACCGTTTGTGAGCTTAACTCTGGCAACCTTTCTCATAGCTGAGTTTGGCTTCTTAGGAGTAGCAGTTCTTACTACTGTGCAAACACCACGCTTCTGTGGGCAGCTCTGATCGATAACTACCTTCTTCTTTGAGTTGAAACCCTTCTGAAGAGCAGGAGCTGTAGACTTGTCTGCAAGGACATTTCTTCCCTTTCTAACTAACTGGTTAAAGGTTGGCATATTTTCTCTCCTTTCATAGAATTGATACTTTACACCGATATACAATACATCAGCATACCTTGATATTATACACCATTGTCCGCCGCTTGTCAAGTACTTTTTCCTGACTTTTTTAATTTTCTGCAAATTTCTGATAAATTATCTGTCAATTCAGTGAAAAAGCATACAGGGCAGAAACATTCCAAAGAAAGCAAAAACATTACGACAAATATCTATACCCAAAAAAATATATGCCCGTCAAGCAACGCAGATACGCTGTTTGACGGGCTTTTTGCATGATGTGACTTCTAAATTCGGAACTTTTCAACAAAGTCAAACGGCTCGACAAATAATTTTTCACTCATTATTCAGTTGCAACATTGCAACTGAATATCGCAAATAGCGACCTCCTCGCCCTCTGAACATTCTGCAATAACATTGCCCGAGGGGTCTGCGGTGATGCTTCCGCCGAAAAGCTTCAGCTCTTCAAACTTTCCGAACATATTCACCGAGCAAAGATAAACGCCGCTTTCTTTTGCGTGGGAAGTTGTCATTTCCTTGAAAAGCGCCATGTCCTGCTCTCTCCATGCGCAGGGACAAAGCACCAGCTTTGCGCCCATTTTGGCACATTTCGCCGCAGGCTCGGAGAAATTATTGTCAAAGCATATTATCACGCCCACCTTGCCGAAGCCTGTTTCCGCCGTGACATAACCGCCCTCACGGGTGAAATATTTTCCTTCATCGCCGAACATATGCTGTTTGCTGTAAAAATAAGTCTGTCCGTTTTTGTCAGTGAGAACTGCGCCGTTGAGCACTCCGCCGTTTTTAGCCCGAAGCATTACCCCTGCGCATATGGCAACACCAAGCTCGCTTGACAGCCCTTTCAGCCTTGTGACAGTTTCGCCGTCACGCTCCTCGCAAAGCTCTTCAAGGTGCTTTCCAAGCACAGGAAGATAATATCCGCAGCCAAAAAGCTCAGGCAGGCACATTATCTGCGCACCCTGCTCCGCTGCGCTTCTTATAAGCTTCTCCGCCCTGTCAAGGTTATACTCCTTGTCAAGCAGCCTTGAAGCCGTTTGTATCATCGCAAGTCTGACTTTGCTCATTTTTATCACTCCTGTCGGATAGTTTTACCGCCCTTATAAAAACAGCTTCACCGCATTATTGCACACAAGTTCAAAGCTTTCTATAGGTGTAAATTCAAGTGGTGAATGGCTCTTTCCGCCAACGCTTGGCATAAATATCATCGCCGTTGGGATAACATTTGCAAAAGCCTTTGCGTCATGACCTGCCCAGCTGTAAAGCTCCATTGTGTCAGGCATTTCAAGAGCTTTTATTGCCGATATCATATCCTCGTCAAACAGCTTCACCGGTGTATACGTCTCGGCTGTTATCTCGGTCTTTACGCCGTAGCTTTCTTCAAGGCTCTTAACAAATGCCTTGAACTCCGCCGCCGTTGCTTGTGACAGGCTGTCGTCTGCCGAACGATAATCTATCACAAGCTCAGTTTCTCCCGAGATAACATTGTGGATATTCGGGCTGTTGTGAAGTCTCGCCACTGTGCAAACAAGGTCGCCGCTCTTCTCCTGACCCGTCTCCCAGACGTGGGTTATAAGCGCCGCCGCTGCCGCAAGAGAGTCCTGTCTGCCTTTCATAAGCGTAGGGCCTGCGTGGTCTGAGCTGCCTGTGAATTTCACAAATATCCTGCCAATGCCCACAACTCCGCAAACTATTCCTGCCTGCTTATGCTCGGTCTCAAGGACGTTTCCCTGTTCGACGTGGATCTCCAGCCAGCTTCTGTAAAAGTTCTTTGCCCAGCCGCAGTCGCCGCCAAATGTAACGCCTTTGAAAAGTCTGCAATTTCCTTGCAGGTCGGCGATATTTTTGCCATCGGCATTTCTAAATCCAAGGCATTGCTCAGCCGTCATATCCCCTGTCATAAACCTTGCGCCAAAGTAGCCTTTCTGACAAATTGCGCCCTCCTCATCAGCAGTGGCGATAACTTCTATAGGGTGCTTTGGCACAATACCGTTTTCGTGGAGCATCGATACCATTTCCAATCCGCAGACAATGCCTGCAACGCCGTCATACTTGCCTGCGTTTTTCACGCTGTCAAGGTGCGAACCCACCGCAAAAGGTTTTTCGCCGCTGCCCAAAGGATCGTAACGACCGATAAGATCTCCAAAGCT
>CALEJX010000277.1 GCA_937898375.1 uncultured Ruminococcus sp. | reverse complement strand
AAAAGACCAGCCGCCTTATAGCAGAAAATGTTTTGAATAATGATGATTTTGAGGTCGGCTATGATACGGTGCTGACAGGTAAATGCGTTAAATGTAAGTAAATTCAGGTTAGGAGCATTGATATGAAGAAAAGATACAATAAAATACTTTCTGTAATTATTTGTTTTATTGTTACTTATGTAGTATTCAGTGCTCCTTTGTTTATTGTCAAGAATATAGACCATAATTGTACCGGTGATAACTGCAGTATTTGTGCTGCTATCGTGCAATGTGAAAATGCTGTAAAAGCCATTGGCTCGGCGGCATCTGGCAAAATAAATGTAATATCAGCGGTTGCGGTTTTCTTGATAGTGATCGCTAATTTGATATTATTTGAAAAACGCTCTACAACTCTTGTAACTTTGAAGGTCGAACTTCTGAGTTAATGCTTTTTATTAAAAAGATCTGTGTATATTTATTTCATTGTCGCTTTTTGTGATATAAAAAAAGCGGCTTGATCTTGTGCACCATTTTTACGTTAAAAAGCATTTAACTTGGAGGTTGTTTTTATGTTCAAAAGATTTTTTATATTAGTTTTATCGGCTGTAATGGCGTCATTTGTTTTTGCAGGCTGTGGTAAGTCAGATAATGTATCAGAAAAGAGCAGCGATGAAAAGAAGATTAGTATCGTTTGCACCATATTTCCGGAATATGATTGGGTAAAGCAGATATTAGGCAAAGAAACAGAAAACGCAGAAATAACATATCTGCTGGATAAGGGTGTTGATCTTCACAGTTATCAGCCAACGGCAGATGATATGGTAAAAATATCTGAATGCGATCTGTTTATCTATGTTGGCGGAGAGTCTGATGAATGGGTCAGCGATGCGTTGGCATCTGCTAAAAATAAGGATATGCAGGTAATTGACCTTATGGAGGTAATGGGAAGTTCCGCAAAGGAAGAAGAACTCAAAGAGGGTATGATGCCAGAAGATGAGGAATCTGAGGAAGAGTCAGAGGAAGAGTCAGAGGAAGAGCCTGAATATGATGAGCATTTTTGGACATCACTGAAAAATGCAAAGCTGTTCTGTACTAAGATAAGCGACGCTCTGTGTGTGATCGATGAAGAACATTCTGATGAATATAAGACAAACCTTTCTGAATATACTGCAAAGCTTGATGATCTGGACAAAGAATATCAGACTATGATAGACGACGCTCCGGTAAAAACACTTATTTTTGGAGACAGATTTCCTTTCAGATATTTTGTAGAGGACTACGGTCTTGATTATTACGCTGCGTTTGTCGGCTGTTCAGCAGAAACAGAGGCAAGCTTTGAAACGATCTCATTTCTTGCAAAAAAGGTTGACGAACTGAATATCAAAACTATTTTTGTTATTGAAAATTCAGATCATTCTATCGCAGAGAGTATAATACAAAATACTGAAACCAAAGATCAGCAAATAGTTGAGCTTAATTCGATGCAGTCAGTTACAGGCGATATGATCGACGGCGGAACAACATATTTGGGACTTATGAAACAAAATTACAATACACTTAAAGCTGCTCTTTATCAGTAATAAGTCGAAAAGGAGCAATAAGATATGTCAGTTCAGTTAAAATGCCGTTCTGCCGCTATCGGATACGACGGAAAGGCTGTAATAAAAAATATAGATTTTCAGGTAAGCAGCGGAGATTATCTTTGCATATTAGGAGAAAACGGTGCAGGCAAGACAACTCTTATGAAAACGCTTTTAGGACTCATTCCGCTTATAGGCGGTGAACTTGAATTTTGCGGGAATATGTCTAAAAGCAAGATAGGTTATTTGCCTCAGCAGACGCCGGTACAGCGTGATTTTCCGGCATCGGTATCAGAGATCGTGCTGTCAGGCTGTCTTAGCCGATGTGGGATACGTCCATATTATAAGGCGAAGGAGAAAGAGCTTGCTTTGAGTATTATGAAAAGGCTTTCTATCGAAAAGCTTTCTTCTTGCTGCTACCGTGAGCTTTCCGGCGGTCAGCAGCAGCGTGTCCTTCTTGCAAGAGCGTTGTGTGCAGCCAGAAAAATGCTGATACTTGATGAACCTGTTACAGGTCTTGATCCAAGAGCCGCTCACGAAATGTATGAGCTTATATCAACGCTCAATCGTAATGATGGTACAACTATTATAATGATATCTCACGATGTGAATGCAGTTCAATATGCAACGCACATTCTTCAAATAGGAAGAACTCAGCTGTTTTTTGGAGAAAAGCAAAAATATCTTGAGAGTTCGGTCGGTATGTCGTTCCTTCAAAATATTGACACGGAGGCGTTTATATGAAAGAATTATTTGAAACGCTGAGATTCTATTTTGAATATCCATTTGTACAGTATGCAATGATCGTTGGATTATTGATAGCACTTTGTTCATCGCTTTTGGGAGTTACACTTGTTCTTAAACGTTATTCCTTTATTGGCGATGGGCTTTCCCACGTTGCTTTTGGTGCAATGTCTGTTGCTATTGTTGTTGGTATTGCCGACAGGATGATAATTATATTGCCTGTGACGGTGGCTGCGGCGATATTGCTCTTGAGAACTGGACAAAATGCAAAGATAAAGGGCGATGCAGCTATCGCTATGATCTCAGTTGGTGCTCTTGCGATTGGATATATGCTGATAAATGTTTTTTCAAAATCAGCAAATGTATCAGCCGATGTGTGCAGTACATTGTTTGGTTCGACGTCTATTCTTACGCTGACAAAGAACGAGGTACTGCTATGTATAGGTATGTCTGTTATAGTAATACTTGTATTCCTGCTGTTTTATCATAAGATATTTGCGATAACATTTGACCAGGATTTTGCAATGGCGACGGGAATAAGAGCCAATGTTTACAATTTTATGATTGCGGTCGTAACTGCATTTATAATAGTTTTAGCTATGAATCTTGTAGGTTCACTTCTTGTATCGGCTCTTATAATTTTTCCGGCACTTTCAGCTATGCGTATATTCAAAAGTTTCAGAAATGTAATAATATGTTCAGCAATAATATCGGTGGCGTGTGCAGGTGTAGGGCTCGTTTTGTCAATATTGTTTTCAACGCCTGTCGGCTCAACTATCGTAACTGCTGACCTAGCTGTATTTTTCTTGTTTTCGCTCGTTTCGTTTATAATGAGAAAGGCGGCGAAATAATGAAAAAGATCATCATTCTTTTAACAATGACAATGGCAATGATTTTTTCATCCTGCGGCGACCGCACAAAGATAGATAAACTCATTATTTCGCATAATGATACATCAGTAGCGGACAAGCAAAGCAGCACCATTGTGACAACGAAACCGGTGACAACTGTTTCAGAACCAAGTGAAAGTTCATTAGAAACCACATCAAAAGCATCGGAAGATAAGGCAGATGAATATGACGTAGATCTTACTGTTTTAGACTCGACTATGGTTTATGCTCAGGTGTATGATATGGTCTATAATGCTGAAAATTATGTAGGAAAAAAGGTCAAGGCAAGAGGCAACTTTGCGTACTATCAAGAGCCGGACGGCAGAGAATTTTTCGCTGTAATTATAAGCGACGCTACAGCCTGCTGTTCACAAGGACTGGAATTTGTTCTTGCTGGCAACTATGTTTATCCTGACGATTATCCTCCGCTTGATACAGAGATAACCATTACAGGCGTATTTGATTATTACGAAGAACGGAATGTCAGATATTGCAGGCTTTTGAATGCTGATTATTCCATAGATGAAACTGACGATATGACTTGACTATGTTTACCAACATAATAGATCGCAATAGTATGAAATCTATTTTCACTAAATTGACAGTATCTTAAAGTGGCATAAAATCGAATATACCAAATAAGCAAACAAAGCCCATAAAGAAACTCTCTCTTTCCTCTATGGGCTTTATTTTTTAGTATTACGTAAACTACAAAATCACAGCCTCAGGAGCCGAGGGACAGTTGGCTCTTTACACATTGGCGTCGGGTATTCGACTTTCGTTCAACGAGATCCACACAAGCAGCTTTCCGTCAGAAACTGTACTTGATCACAAAAGGCAAGTCAGACGATTGACGATTATCTTGAAGGAAAAAGGGTGAGTTAGAATAGTTATACAAACCTGAATTTGTGGCAGTATCTGGAGAACTCTTTTTCAAAAGGATTTCCCTCAACAGGCTTCCTGGATACTATAATAAAATTCGATTTGTCAAATTCCCTGTATTGATCGAACAATTTCAATAAACCTGCGTGTTGCGGTTGTTGACTCGTTCGCATAGATCAATCCGTATGGTAATGTGTATTTTGTCTCCAGCGGTATAGTTATCAGGTCAGTGTGTATATCGGCATAGATCGGGTGAGTGATAAGAATATACTGATTTACTTCGCATAATGTAAACGTATCAACTCCATAATAATTTGAATCAACTATTTGTACATTAGGATGATTTATTTTGATGTCACTGCGGAATGCATCCATTTCTTCAGATACTCCTTCAATGGGCATGACTATATGCTCACCGCTTAAATCCTGCATGGTGAGATTTTTCATTCCGGCAAGGCGATGGTTTTTGGGAACTCCACAGCATATGGGAGTTTTCTCAAGCTCTAAAAAACCGCATAACCCTTTCCATCCGATAGAGCCGTATATGCCCTCGAACATATCATATCTGCTTCCTAATTCGGAAAATGTGTCCTCACGCCGACCATACTCCGTCATCGGCAGTATCTCTATTTTCAACTCGGGGCATTGTTCATTTATCCTTGCCCATATCTCAGGCAAAAGTCTGCACTTATAGAGAAGTGATGTTGCAATACGAACAGTTGTTTCCGAGGATTCAGCCAGG
>CALEJX010000276.1 GCA_937898375.1 uncultured Ruminococcus sp. | reverse complement strand
GCTTCGGACCTTGCTTTCTATACCTTTCTTACCGCCGTTTTGACTATCACAAATCCCCTTTTTTTACACAAGGGCGTAACGCCGCTTTTTTTCGTGAACGGCAAGGCTTATACAAAGGAAGCACTTTTTTATGGTCTTACCGCAGGGCTGTCCCTCACCGCCGTGATAATGTGGTGCAAAGCACTTGGAAAGGTGCTTACAAGGGAAAAGCTTCTATACATTTTCGGTCGAAAAACGCCTAAAGCCGCCCTTGTGATAACAATGACAATGGGCTTTATCCCAAAGCTAAAAAGGCTTCACAGACAGCTTTTGGACGCTTTGAACTGCTCAGGGGCGAACACCTCTGACAGCCGTTTTGACCGCCTGAAAAAAGATCAAACAGTGTTCACAGCCCTTTGCGCAGGCACGCTTGAAAGGGGAGCGGACACAGCCGCTTCAATGAAAGCCCGTGGCTATGGTATCCAAAAGCGAAGCTTTGCACACTCGTTCAAGTTCAGAGCATGGGACGGCGTTTTTGCGGCGGCTTTTGCAGTTATCTTTGCGGCAGTGCTGATATTTTCCGCAAAGGGCGAGCTGTCCGCCGCTTTTTACCCTGTGATAAAGCTTGAAAACAGCGTTTTGCCTTTGGGAATGTTCGCACTGCTTTGCATTTTCCCATTTATTCTTGAAGTAAAGGAGAGTATAAAATGGAAATATTGTCTTGCAAAAATGTAGCTTTCAAATATAACGAAAGCACGGACTATGCCGTTTCAGACTGCACATTTTCAGTGGAAAAAGGCGAAAAAATAATGCTCTGCGGCGCTTCGGGAAGCGGAAAATCCACTTTGCTGAGACTTCTGAAAAGAGAGCTTTCCCCAAGGGGCGAGCTTTCGGGCGACATCACCCTTATGGGTAAGGACAGAAGCGAACTTTCTGACCGAGAAAGTGCAGAAAAGATAGGCTTTGTAATGCAAAACCCTGACAGCCAGACGGTATGTGACAAAGTGTCGGCGGAGCTTGCTTTCGGGCTTGAAAGCTTTGGCGTGAAAAGCGTAGAGATACAAAGCCGTGTTGGTGAAATGGCGGCGTTTTTCGGTATCGAGCCGCTTTATGACAGGGATATCGCCACACTTTCGGGAGGTCAGAAACAGATTGTTGCGCTGTGTTCCGTCATGGTCACAGACCCTGATATCCTGCTTCTTGACGAGCCTACCGCACAGCTTGACCCTGTTGCCGCAAGGGAGCTTCTTGGCATTTTAGACCGCCTTAACAAAGAAATTGGCGTTACTATCATAATTGCCGAGCATGACCCCGAGGAGCTTTTTGACTCCTGCGACAAAATTTTGTATCTTGCCAATGGCAAGATCGAGTTTTTTGGTACGCCTGCCTTGACCGCAAAATATTTCGTAGAGAATGCTCTCGAGGGCTTTCTCCCTGAAACTGCAAAGGCGTTCGCAGGGTTTTGCGATGACCTGCCTCTCAATGTAAGACAAGGCAGAGCAAAGTTTGAAAAGCTTGACGTGACGGATATTCCAAAGCAGGCTGTCGCTACCAAAGATAGCGCCGAGCCTTATGCCCTACAGTGCAAAAACCTGTGGCAGAGATATGAAAAAAACTCCCCCGATATCCTCAAAGGCTGTGACCTTGGTATCAGAAAAGGGGAGTGCTATGGGCTTTTAGGCTCAAACGGTGGCGGAAAATCAACGCTCCTGCGTGTGATATGCGGTCTTTGCAAGCCTTATATGGGTGCGGTCTCCCTTTTCGGCAAAAAGCAGAAAGCCTATAAAAACGGCTCGCTTTTTCGTGAAATGCTTGCATTTTTGCCGCAGGAGCCTGTGACGATGTTTGTAAAAGAATCCGTCCGTGAGGATCTTTTGCAAAGAGGTGACAAAGCCGCAGTGGAAAATGTCGCACAGCGCATGGGCATAGAACATCTCCTTGACCGCCACCCTTGGGATCTCAGCGGCGGCGAGATACAGAAATGTGCCTTTGGGAAAATTCTTCTTGCCGACCCGAAAATAATAGTCCTTGACGAGTGTACAAAGGGCATGGACAGCTTCGCCAAAAAGGCTTTGGGCGATACCCTTTTGAGCCTTAAAGCCGAGGGCAGAACTATACTTCTTGTGACCCATGACCTTGAATTTGCCGCTCAATACTGCGACAGGTGCGGACTGCTTTTTGACGGAAAGATAGCCGCAGAGGACAAAGCCGTGGAGTTTTTCGCACACAATCGTTTTTACACCACCGCCGCCTCAAGGCTCACAAGGGGCTTTTTCAGCGGTGTAGTGACCTCAACAGCCGCAAGAGAGCGGCTCGCAATGGTGAAAAGAGGTCAAAATGAGCAGTAAAAAACTTGTATCGGGGCTTATCTATCTTCTTGCCATACCACTTGTGTGCTTTGGCGGCATAATATTTTTCAGAGAGCGTTTTTATTCTTTCGTCACTGCCGCATTTGCCATTCTTACTGTGGCAGGCTATTTTCTACACTTTGAGAAAAAGCACTCTGACAGCACACAGCTTGTGATAATAGCCGCCATGACCGCACTTTCCGTTTTCGGCAGGATAGTTTTCAGCTTTCTGCCGGGGTTTAAACCCTGCACCGCTATCGTCATCATAACCGCTCTCTATATGGGCAGGGAATCGGGCTTTATGACGGGCGCAATGACCGCACTTATCTCAAACTTCTATTTCGGACAGGGTGCGTGGACACCTTTTCAAATGCTGGTATGGGGTCTGACGGGATATTTTGCAGGAATGTTTGCTGACAAGCTTGTAAAAAGCAAGCCCCTCCTTGTGACCTATGGCATTGTATCGGGAGCGGCGTTCTCTCTTATCATGGATCTGTGGAGCTGTCTGTGGGCTGATAACACCTTTGTTCTCAGCAGATATCTTGCCCTTGTTGGCTCGTCAGCCTTTTTCACCCTCATATACGCCGTTTCCAACGTGTTCTTCCTGCTCGTCCTCTCAAAGCCTTTCGGCAGGATATTTAAGCGGCTCGATAAAAAATACGGATTAAAAAATTAGACCGACAAAGCTTTTGCCTTGCCGGTCTTTTGCTGTTACGGCTTGAATTTGTAGAAACCGTCGTTTGTGCAGTAATAGCAGAAATATCCTGCGCTGCTTCGTGGAAATCTCACTGCAAGATCCTGTTCAGGATAGGTCTTGACTAGCGTCACTCTGTCATAGGATACAAACGCTATGAACGAGATGTAGTGACCCTTTGTCATCTCGTGAGGACAGGTGACGAACCATTCGTCCTCCACTTCTTCAAGCTTCAAGGCGTGACCCTCGTCTGCGTCTTTCATTGTAAGGGGCGCAAGCTTTTTGCCGCAGCATGAAAGCTCGCCGCCCCCAAGTGATGTGAAAACGCTGCCGCATTTTTCGCATACATAGAATTTTATTTTGTTCATTGTAACAGCCTCCGAATTTTCCCCAAGCTCCCCCTCGAGAAGCTTGTCGATATTGACTTCCAGCACCTCTGAAAGTGTGCCAAGCAGCGAAACGTCAGGGCAGCCCAGACCCCTTTCCCATTTTGATACCGCCTTGTCGCTGACGTGTATAAGTTCTGCCAGCTGAGCCTGCGTCAGACCTTTCTCAGTGCGCAGATCACGGATAAGTCTGCCTGTTTTTTCATTGTCCATTGTATCGCCTCCATGGTAATATCATATAATACCTAGAGCGATTTGTCAATCTACTCTCCGTAGACTTAATTCTGCGGAACGTTCACTGTTACGTCAGGGGATTTTTTACCCATAAAAAGCTTTGGTATTATGCCAGCCCCAACAGGCACGATAGCCGCCGCTGCCGCCGCCACAAGAAATTCTCCAAGGCTCGGAACGGCTGTGAAAAATACCTTTTGCAGAATAGGGAGCCATATGCCTGCAAACAGCGCCGCCGCAGATATGAATACAGAGAAAAGCAGGAACGGGTTTGAAAGATAAGGCACAGTGAAAAGGGTCTTTTCTTCTGATTTACATTCAAACACATGGATAAGCTGACTAAGCACAAGTGTTATAAGCGCACCTGTTCTTGCCGTGCTGAGAGAATGGGTGTTCGTGAGCAGAACAGTGAAGCTTGCAAGGGTGCATATACCAATAAGAAGCCCTCTTATGACTATACGCCACATAAGTCCGCCGCTGAAAAAGCTGTCATCTTCTTTTCTAGGGGGCTTTTTCATTACCGAGCTTTCCGCAGGCTCAAGCCCCAGCGCAATGGCAGGAAGGCTGTCTGTAACAAGATTTACAAGAAGTATCTGCGCAGGAAGCAGTACCATTGGAAGCCCCATTAAAATCCCACCGAGCATTGTTATGACCTCGCCTATGTTGCAGGAAATAAGATAGCGCACGAATTTTCTTATGTTCTGATATATCGTCCTGCCCTCCTCAACGGAGTTCACAAGGGTGGCGAAATTGTCGTCAAGAAGTATCACGTCAGCCGCCTGCTTCGTGACCTCTGTGCCTGATATTCCCATTGAAACGCCTATATCGGCTTCTTTTATGGCAGGTGCGTCGTTTACTCCGTCGCCTGTCATTGCGCAAACGTGCCCACGGCTTTTGAAAGCCTTTACTATCCTAAGCTTGTGTTCGGGCGTCACCCTTGCGAACACACGGCAGTTTTCTATTACCTCGTCAAGCTGTTTGTCGTCCATTCTGTCAAGTTCTTCCCCTGTCAGTGCGATAGAGCCTGCTTTCATGATGCCTGCCTCTTTTGCGATAGCTTGCGCAGTGAGCTTGTGGTCGCCTGTTATCATAACTGTCTTTATGCCTGCACGCTGACATTCTGCCACCGCCTTTGCGGCTTCAGCCCTGAGAGGGTCTTTCATTGCCATTAGTCCAAGAAAAGCCCATTCGCCGTCCACTTGCTGTGAAAATGCTATCACACGCAGACCTTGGGAGGAGTATTCTTCGCACTTGTCAAAAGCCTGTTTTCTCATTGCTCCGCCAAATGTCAAAAGCTTTCCGCTGTCAGAAAAAACATGGCTGCATTCCTTTATTATAACATCAAAAGCGCCTTTCTTGAATGCCGTTGTAAGCCCTTTTTCATCAGCGCATATTACCGTCATGGAGCGTGTTTCGCTTTCAAATGGCAGCTCGTCAGTTCGTCTGTAGCCAAGCGAGCCGACGTTTATGCCCGAGTTTGCGCAGGCTATAAGTATCGCCGTTTCTGTAGGGTCGCCCTCTGCGCAAAGCTCGCTTTGCCTGCCGCCTCTGTCACGCTTTTTTATCTTCTCAGGCGGACAGAGCCTTGCGTTGTTGCAGGCTGCGCCGCACAAAAGTATCCTGCCAAGGTCAGGGCTTTCCCATGCTTTGAGGGCTTTGTTATCAAAGCTTGCCCCCTCTTTTGTCACGGCGTAAACACGGCTTTTCTCGGTGCAGGTGAAAATATCTGTAACGGTCATTTTGTTCATTGTCACAGTACCGGTCTTGTCGGTGCAGATAACAGTGGCACAGCCAAGAGTTTCCACAGAATGAAGCCTGTGTACAAGTGCTTGACGCTTTAGCATTTTTCTAACCGCAAGGGCAAGCGCTATAGTCACAGTGGCAGGCAAACCCTCAGGTATTGCGGCAATGGCTATGGTTATTCCTGTCATTGCCATGTCAAGAACAGGCTCGCCCCTTAGTACGCCTGCAAGAAAGACTACCACGCACACTGCAAGGCAGATGATAGCAAGTGTCTTTCCAAGCTCACCAAGCTTCTTTTGCAGGGGAGTTTCTGGCTCTTTTATTTCTTCAAGCATGGTGGAGACCCTGCCCATTTGGCTTCGCTCACCTGTCGCCACCGCCGTGACTTCGCCAACGCCCTTTGTGACAACTGTTCCCATGTATACCATGTAATCTTTGTTCAAAACGGTAAAATCTATCTCAGACGTGCGGCTTTTCTTCATAACAGGCACAGCTTCTCCAGTGAGCGCAGATTCGTCGCATGATAACGCCCTTGATGAGTTTATGTAGCCGTCGCAAGGCACTCTGTCACCTGCTTCAAGGGTGAAAACGTCGCCTGCCACTACCTCAGCTGCAGGAATTTTCACAAGCCTGCCGTCACGGTATACCATGGCAGTGGGAGCGGTCATGTTTTCAAGCTTTTCAAGCGTTTTTTCACAGCGGTATTCCTGAATAAATCCCAGCGCAGCGTTAATGATAACTATAAGCACGATAGGCACAGCATCAGCATATTGCCCCAACGTTACGGATATCACCACCGATACAAGAAGTATCATCACCATAACGTCATGGAACTGCCCTGCGAAAATTTTCGCCGCAGAGGTCTTTTTCTTTTTAGCAAGGCGGTTTTCGCCGTCTGTACTGAGCCGCTTTTCAGCTTCCGCAGTTGTTAGCCCCTTTATTGCGGTCGGGCTTTCCGTCAGCTTCTTTTCAAGTATATCCAGCAAAATGTATCTTCCTTTCCGATTTTTGGCATAGCCTTGATAACATTGTGCGAAACATTTTGACCGCACAAGACTTTTCAGTGCTTTTGCCTTTGCTTATATAATATGCGGACAAGTCCCAAAAAAGAACTTTGCGCTGTTGGTTAAAAAATCATATTGACTTTTTTAAGAAAATATGTATAATAGTATATAAGCCAAATAATAAATATTGGCGAAAAATAAAGGAGGCAAATTCATGAACGATTATAATAATTTTTCTGAAAGCTATTCAAATCCACGAGTGAAAAAACTGCGCTCTTTCGCACAGTCCACTTACGGCATGGAGGCTGCAAGCTATAAGGGCATCGCAATGAAGACCCTGTATTTTGTTGCAGTTTTCGCCGCAGGCATGGGAGCGTATTTTTACATTCACAACTTCTTCGGCGGCGGTGCGCAGGCTCTTACCACTGAGTATACTATCTTTATCGGCGCTCTTATCGCAACAGCCATAGCAGGACTTGTGGCGTCATTCGCTCCGAAAACAACGGCGGTAACAGGGTCTATCTATTCCGCAGGTATGGGATATGCACTCACATTTATGTCAATGATCTACGCAATGCAGTGGAAAGGCATTATAGTTGAAGCCGTTACCCTGACGCTTTTGACAGTTGCAGTGCTTGCGGTTATCTACTCAAAGGGCGTTCGTGTTGGCAGCAGAATGAAAACCGCTCTTATCACCTGCCTTTGGGTGTCTATCATAGGCGGATTGCTTTTCATGCTTCTTGCATGGCTCGCACCTCATTCAGCTATCTACACTTCTATCGTTGCAATAAACAACGGCCCTATCGGCATAGTTTTCGCAGTTGTCGGCGTTCTTATTGCCGCAGCGTTCCTTATGTGCGACTTTGAAACTATCCAGATGACAGTTGAACAGGGTCTCCCTGCTCAGTATGAGTGGTATGCAAGCTATGGTCTTATCGTAGGCGTTATCTATCTTTATCTTAAGATACTTAACCTCCTTGCAAAGATAGCAAACAGCAAGAAATAATTTGTGCGCTTAGTGCATTTTTATCCCTCGTCATATGGCGGGGGATATTTTTATATGCACAGCAAAAAGGGGCTTCCGAAAATCGAAAGTCCCTTTTTATGTGGGTATATTTAATTAATAGGTCGGCTTTTTTATTAGATATCCCATTTCCAATCTCTGATCTCAGGCATATCAAGACCGTACTCAGCAATATACTGCTTGTGTTCAACAAGCTTGTCCTGCATGAGCTGGTGGAGATAAGCGCCTGTGTTTCCGAGCTGTGGAAGTCTCTTGATAACTTCCATAACAAGGTGGAAACGGTCTATCTCGTTCTGAACTCTCATGTCGAATGGAGTTGTGATAGTACCCTCCTCGTTGTAGCCGCATACATAAAGGTTGCGGTTGTGACGATGATAGAGAAGCTCGTGGATAAGTGTAGGATAGCCGTGGAATGCGAATACGATAGGCTTGTCCTTTGTGAACAGTGCGTCAAAGTCAGCGTCGGAAAGTCCGTGTGGGTGCTTTGACTGTGGCTGAAGCTTGAACAGGTCAACAACGTTGATAAATCTTATCTTGACCTGCGGCAGGTTCTTTCTCAGGATAGTTACTGCTGCAAGTGCTTCAAGTGTAGGTGTGTCGCCGCAGCAAGCCAGAACAACGTCAGGCTCCTGACCCTGATCGTTTGAAGCCCATTCCCAAATACCGATACCCTGTGTGCAGTGCTTAACAGCCTGCTCCATTGTGAGCCACTGCTGTCTTGGGTGCTTTGATGTTACCATTACGTTCACATAGTTCTTTGAACGTATGCAGTGGTCAAAGCATGACAGCAGACAGTTTGTGTCCGGTGGGAGATACATTCTTACAACGTCTGCTTTCTTGTTTGCAACGTGGTCGAGGAAGCCTGGATCCTGATGTGTAAAGCCGTTGTGATCCTGCTGCCATACGTTGGAAGAAAGTATGTAGTTAAGTGAAGCTATCTTCTGTCTCCATGGGAGCTGTGAAGTAACTTTCAGCCACTTAGCGTGCTGTGAGAACATGGAGTCAACTATTCTTATGAAAGCTTCATAGCTTGCAAAGAAGCCGTGACGGCCTGTGAGCAGATAGCCCTCCAGCCAGCCCTCGCACATATGCTCAGAAAGCATTGAGTCCATAACACGTCCGTCAGCCGCAAGGAACTCGTCGTTGTCAAACTTTTCAGCGTTCCAATCTCTGTTTGTTGCTTCAAAGACCTTGCCAAGTCTGTTTGACATTGTCTCGTCAGGTCCAAAAATACGGAAGTTCTTGCTTTCTTCGTTGAGCTTGAATATATCTCTTACAAAGCCGCCAAGCTCTATCATATCCTGTGCTTCAACAGCACCAGGAGCAGGAACGTCAATGCCGTATTTTCTGAAATCAGGAAGTCTCAGGTCTCTCAGAAGAAGTCCGCCGTTAGCGTGTGGGTTTGCGCCCATTCTTCTGTTGCCTGTTGGCGCAAGCTCTTCAAGCTCAGGGATAAGTCTGCCCTCTTCTGTGAAAAGCTTCTCAGGGTGATAGCTCTTGAGCCAATCTTCAAGCATTTTCAGGTGCTCAGGTG
>CALEJX010000275.1 GCA_937898375.1 uncultured Ruminococcus sp. | reverse complement strand
CGGAACAAAGCAGGCTGACGGTCAGACCACTTCTGACACTGACACCACAACTATCGAGGCGGAGTATTCAAAAAATCTGTGGCCTTTGAAGGGTGCGCTTTGTGCATACACTCAGGAGGAGGGTCACTTGTTCAACAAGAAGAAAGTTTCAAACAGCTATCTTCTTTTCGTTGACAACTATGATCTCACTGATGAGGAGCAGGCTGAGCTTGACAGCAAGCTTGCAGACAGCAATAATATCCCTGAGGATATCACCAACGCATTTAAGACATACGGCGGTGTGCTGAATTTCTCTCAGCAGTATACTATTTTCGGTCAGGTCTATGAGGGCATGGATATTTATGACGAGATATGCGGCGTTGACGTGGCTGACTCTGAGACGCTGAAACCTAGGGAGGATATACAGTTCACAAAGGTGTATATGTCAACTTACGGCGAGAACAAGAACAGCGGTGCCTTTTCGGGCAGCGCTGACAGCTCGGCAGCTTCTGAAAGTGCAGCAGACAGCACCGATACAAGCTCGGAGATGTAATATTATCATATCAACTAAAGCGGACGGGGAGACCTGCCCGCTTTTTTGCGTTCACTAAAAATTAATTATTTGTTTGATTATTTCACTATAAATTTGTGTTCGGCTCTGTTATACTACTCATGAGACACATAAATATTTTAACGCTGCACTGAATAATAATACGGCTTAAAATCGACAAATTTCAGAATGTGTATTAAAATATGAAACTGAGATATAGCTATATTATACTAGATAGCTGAGGTTGAGAAACTTTTTCTGTGCTGTGAGCTGAGCACAGTCCTTGACTTTATGAGCAGATTGTGGTAAACTTGAATGTAGAATTATGTGTGGAAACTGCCTGCATTTTTGAGTGGGGAGTTCCGTATTTATTTCTGGCAAAAGACCGACTTTTTTATTTTCTTTGCCTGCAATGCCGAGCTTTTATGTGCGTTGACCAAAGGGCTGAGAGCGGCGAAGTTTCGCCGAAGAGATATGACGGGAAAGACAGATAATGTCATATCGGAAGTCGTAACGAATAGGAGCGGACGTCATACGTCTAAAACAGTGATGATACTGTTTTGTCTTTGTCACGGGAAAGTACAAAAAAATGTACACTTGTGGCTTTAGAGAGGTTCGTTATGAAAAAGATGATCTTGGCACTGTGTTTGTGTGCCATTTTTGCCGCTAGCGGCTGTGGAAAAAACAGCGCTGTGGATAGCAAGAGTTCTTCTGCTGCGGACAGCAGTTCGCAGGATGCCGTTGGTGCAATGGCGGAGATAGAAGAGAGTTCTGCAGATGAGACCCCAAAGGAAACCTATGTAAATTCGTCTGTGGAAAAGGTCGCTGAGGAGAAAAAGCCTGAGAACTTTGACATTGACGGCAACTACAGTTTCTACTTTGACGGCTTTGACAAGGTGTACTCCAATGAGAAACTTAAAAAAGCTTTTGATAAGATAGAGAAGATATGCGATGAAGCGAATTTTAGCTTGTCCTTTTCCTATGAGAATATGGACAGCGATGTAATCGTTTTCCACAACACATATGCTTCCTATCTCACTTGCAGTACCATAAAAGCCCCTTATATCAAGTGGATATTGTCCCAAGACCCTGACCTTGACGAGGTGATAGTTCGTGACACCTGCTGGGAGGGTGACGACGGCAGGGTGGCTTTAGAGCCTAATGGTACTAAGCATACAGTGAAAGAGCTTATCAAGTATGCAATACAAGAGTCTGACAACACGGCTTATTATCTGCTGTACAGGCGTTTCGGATATGAGGGTTTTAATGAACTTATGTACTCGTTGGGTGCAAATTATTATCTTGGTAATTCGTGGATATTTACATACTGCAACGTGCTTGACATGGCAAAGTGCTACAAGGATATTTATGAGTATGCCGAGAAAAGCAAGAATGGCAAGTGGCTCACGGAGCTTATGCAGAAAACTGACGTTGAAACGCAGATAACTCAGGCGCTTGGGGGAAAATACAAGGTCTCTCACAAGTATGGCTCTGAGTTTAACGAGTCGAATTTCCATGACTGCGCTATAGTTTATGCGGATTCGCCGTTCGTGCTTTGTATTTTTACAGATCAGATGCCTGAAACAGAGGAAAGCTGCAAGGTTTTCAGAGAGCTTGCAAGGGCGTTTGATGACGTGAACAATCTTTTAGTAACAGATTAGGCAGGGAAGTCCTGTCTTTAAAATAGGAGGAAAATTTATGAGCGAATACAAGATCTACTCACTGCATATGGGCAAGGCGAAATGCGCTGTTGACCTCGGCGACGGCTCAGAACGTGGAGAGTATGTAAATCAGGATTACATTCTCAACAAAATGGGCAGACCGCACAGAAGCATAAGCCTTATGTACTGCTACTATCCGCTGGATAAGGAGTTCCCAGGAAGAATTTCTGAGGTCATGAAAGACGCAGACATCTCTTTTGCATGGGACTATCCATATGATGATTATTTCACATACAAGGGCGGTCTTGAGGGCAACACAGAGGGTGAGCCTTTCACATTTATGAGAGATGTAAGACGTCACGGACAGGACGTTACACTGACTTTGACTATCGACCCACACGTTTCAGACGAACAGCTTATCGCTATAGCAAACGATCTGAGACCTTTCGGCAGACTTCTTCTTAGAATAAACCACGAGGCTACAGGCAATTGGTTCTCATTCAACAAGAGATGTACTTATCAGGAAGTTGCTGATTTCTACTGCCGTTTCAACAAGATACTTAAGGAACACGCACCTAACGTTTCCACTATTCTTTGTATCGGCGGTGTTGAAGACCCTAACAAGAAGGAGATCGAAAAGGAAGCAGAGTTCTCACAGGCTGTCAAGGAAACAGACATCTGGTCTGTTGACAAGTACATGGCACTTCACTGGGGCTGGCCTTATGATGTAGCTGAAAGAGGCGGTTCAACTCACAAGAGAGACACTGTTAAGGCTACATATGACATGACAAAGCGTTCTTTCGAGAGATTTAAGGAGATAAACGGCGGCGTTGCAAAGCCAATGGTAATGAGTGAGTTCAACGCTGACGGCGATGTTACCGGTCCATACGATCAGGCTGTAATGGTAAAAGAGTTCTGCGATATGCTCAAAGAGGACGGCGAGGACTGGTTCTCAGGCTTCACATTCTATCAGTTCAGAGATAGAGGTCGCCTTGGTCTTGAAATTCAGGACCCTAACTACGCTGATTGCGGTATCGAACAGCCTGTTATGAAAACATACAAGGAGATAATCCACGACGATTTCTTCAAGCCTGCAATGACAAGGGGCGACGAGGTAACACTGCCTTGCACACTCCGTTGGGGCGGTTCTGAGGACGCAGAGGGTCTTGAGATACCTCTCCACTTTGAGAAAAATCCACACTTCTGTGAGGTGACATTTGATGATGATTCAAACATCATGATGGAGATAAACGGCAAGTGGTTCTACAAGTCGCCTGAGGCAAGAACTATCGACCTTATGGCAGCTTTCTTTGAGAAGCCGCTGGAGGGCGAGGCTGACCTGACTTTGAGACTTTTTGCACCTCCTGCAAGCGGTGAGAACGATCTGTCTATCGAGGACGGTCTTATGAACAGCTACACAGAGATCAAAAAGCTTCCTAATATTCGTATCAGATTTGAGCCTGTTGAGCTTTAATTTCAGACATAATTTAAGGGACGGTTTAGCCGTCTCTTATTGTATGGTCTATAGGGTAATAAATGATGCGAACGGGACATCGAGGGCGCCGTCCCCTACAAAATATAGGTAAACGGGCGAAGAGTGTTCGCCCCTACGATAAAAAGCCGTTTACTGTACGAATTTTTGTACAGTAAACGGCTTTCTTGTTATTTATCACACGGAGCTTGTCTTGCCATTATTTGCATTGCGGCTTTCAGACCGTCAACGGCGGCGGACATTATGCCCCCTGCATAGCCTGCGCCCTCGCCGCATGGGTAGAGATTATCCACTGAGAGAGATACCATATCTGCGTTTCGTGTAATGCGCACAGGGGAGCTTGTTCGAGTTTCAGGTGCGGTGAGCATTGCGTCTTTGTCGCCAAAGCATTTCATTTTTCGGGAGAAGTTCTGCAAGCCACCCTCAAGCATATCCGTAACGAATTTAGGGAATACGTCACGAAGCTCTGTTGCCTGACAGCCAAGGGCGTAGGTGGGTGAAACTGTGCCTGCGATATCGGGCTTGCCGCCGAGAAATCCACCTACTGTTGCGCCTGCGCCTTTATATGAGCCTGTGAGAGCATAAGCTTTTTGCTCTATTGACCGTGCGAAAGCCACACCGTCAAGTGCGCCGTGACCGAAGACATCAGGGGTGACAGCAACAACAACTGCGGCGTTAGCGTTTTCGCCGTCACGAGCAAACTCGCTCATGCCGTTTGTGACCACCATGCCCGGCTCCGAAGCCGCCGCGACCACCG
>CALEJX010000274.1 GCA_937898375.1 uncultured Ruminococcus sp. | reverse complement strand
ACACCCTGATAATCGTTGACAAATGACGTATTTACGGTATCACGAACAGCAATTTCCTGTCCTGCATAGGTCAGTTCAACAAACTGAGATTCTGCGTTCAGAACATAGCCGTCAGGAGCAGTATTTTCTCTGACCTCATATTTTCCGAGATACAGCAAATCAGTTTCCGCATAACCGTTTTCATCGGTCGTTATCTCAGCCACAACATCTCCTGCACTTGCTCTGAGTGTGCCGTCGGCAGTTATGATATCCTCGCTTGCAATGATCTGAAATACTGCGCCGGACAGATTTCCGCTTGCAAAAACGGGAGTGTAAGTTGTCGGATTTACAATAGTTTCGCCGTTTTCATCCGTGTAAGCAGATGATGCTGTAGCGACCGTTGTAAAAATATCACCTGTTTTCTGAACAGAAATTCTGCCCTTCTGTGCGGTATTTGTTTTCTCCACAACTACGGTTTCCACTGAACCGTCAATTGTAAATGGAACAGGATTTTTATAAAGCACATAACCCTCCGCCGACTGCACTTCGTGAAGCTCGTAATCGCCGTAAGCAAGCTCCTGCGGCAGCATCAGCGAGCCGCTTTCATCGGTGTAAAATGTGTCGAGAATCATTTCTGACGGATAGTAAATTTTTTGAGAAATATATTCGGAATTTGCACAGTCCCAAACCTTGAAGCCGATGCCCGAAACGGGAATTACATTGCCTGTTTCAGCGTCCTTTTTCACGATTTTAACAAAGGATTTTTTCACTGCGTCATTGAGCAAATAGAAATATTCTTTTTCGTTTTCGCTGATTACAACCTCAAAATCCTCCATATATTCGGTGCTTTCCCAGCCCTTGGTCTGATGAACGACGTAGATTCCGTAGGGGAGCATTTTTGTCGCAGCATAGCCGTTTTCATCGCATACGAGGTAGTCTTTTTCGCTGTCTTTTGCAGCTTCATAAGAGCTTGATGACTTGAGATAAACCTCAAATTCTGCACCGACTTCGGGAGTTTCTATCTGAGTAGAGTCGTCATCGGAATGCTTGATCATTGCGATATTTCCCTTGATCACGTCCTCGGTCACTGTCATGGAAATGGGGTTATGCTCAATGGAATAATTCTCAGCTTCTGCACCAACCGAGTACACAGTTTCGTCAAGCAGATAGCCCTCGCTTGGTGAAATTTCCTGAACAGTGTAGTTTCCGCAGACATACTCTTTTGTCTTGAAATATCCGTTTTCATCTGTGGTGTATTCGTCTATCAAAACACTGTCTTTAAACACGCCGTAAACCGCTCCCGCAAGGCTTGCATCGCCTTGTTTTTCAGCCTTTTCCGAGTCTTTTTTTGTAACTTCCAAAGTGAATTTTTTAAGCACATTTTCAAACGTTACAGAGGTAGTTTCATCAGCTGTCAAAGTAACCGTCTGACTGGCAGGAACAACATACTTTATGGGAACGTTTTTTTCAGAAATCGTGTAAACAATTTTCTGATTGTTACTGTCGTATACGGGGATATCGGAAAGAATTGCAACACCGTCAGAACCGGTTTTTATGCTGTAAGTCTTGCCGTTACCTGTGACAGTAAATTCTCTGCCTCCGTTCTGATTATCCTCAGACTGCTTGTTGATCTTAATAGAACCTGTTTTGAGTTCGTTGTTGAACTTTACATTGACAGTCAGATCAACGTCGCCGTCGGTAAGCTTGACATTCTTCGCCTTGGGAGTTTCATATCTCGTATCTACGTTGATTTCGGATATGGTATATGAAATTGCTTTTTTACTTGTAAGATCGTATACGTTAAGACCTTTAAACTCCGCAATTCCGCTTGAATTTGTCTTTGCCGTCTTGGAGTGAGATTTTCCGTTCTGAGTCCATGTTACTCTAAATTCACGCTGACCGATTATACCATCCTCGGCAGTTTTATTGATTATGATGTTTCCTTTAAGATAATCCTCGGTAACATTTACGTTTTCATTTGCATTAAGTGCAAATACTTCAGTTGATAGGCTGTAGCCTGTAGGTGCTTTGATTTCTTTAACATAATACTGCTTATTCGGAAGTTCAATCGAGCCGCTTCCGTTTTTATCGATTTTGATTTCTCCTGCTTTGTTTTTGCAAGCTTTATCAGTGTATACGCCGTAAATAGCCTGTGAACCGTCAATAGGACTGATACCATTGATCTTTACGGTATTATCAGCTTTATAGACTTTTGTAATAGTAAATTTCACATCTTTGGATGTGATCCTGAACGCCGACATATTCATGACAGTCGCAGTTTTACCGTCGGTCTTGTTATTGATAACAACTCCCTCAGAGCCGTTAGCCTCGATTCTCCAATGCCTGCCGCCTGCACCTTTTCCATCGCCAACTGTCTTTGAGTTTATGAGTTTTTCCGAAACACCAATAGATCTCAGATAGCTTATTACATCGTTTCTTGAATCAAATTCGCCCATATATATCCAAGCGTGATCCTCACCAACCGAATTCTGAGCGACCACCACAGAACCTGCTGTAATAACCGAACCGTCAGCACGCTCCCAATACGGGCGGTCCGTTGTCTTGATGTTTTTCTTTTCGACTTCGACCTTTGATGTCTTTCCGTCGTAAGTTATGGTGCAGTTATCATTGACGGTAAGCCAATGATCTGTGTCAACAGGCACAGGGTTGTTCCATGAAAATCCCGAAGTGCTGTAGCCAAGCTGCGTAAGAGTATAGTACACAAGTCCCGAACAGTCAATGCCGAGATTATTTATCGTTTCAACAGAAAGCGGAGTGTACTGCCCCTGATCATACGTATACCAGTAGCCCTTGTTTCCATAGGTATACGGCGAGCCGAGCAAGGTTGCCGCCTTTGCAATCACCGTATCTGCCGACGGGAATGCTACGTTTTCAGTCGATGAGCTTGCGGCATTTGCCGTAATAACTCCGCTCATAGATGAGCCGAGCATAGAAAAAGCGCAAAGTCCTGCCATGA
>CALEJX010000273.1 GCA_937898375.1 uncultured Ruminococcus sp. | reverse complement strand
GGGCTATGACCCAAGAGTATGCTTCATCGAGGACAGATATTGGGTAACATGGTGTAACGCATATGGTTGGAAGCCAACAATCGGCGTAGGCTACACATTCGATTTCAAGACATTCTGTCAGTGCGAGAACGCATTCCTCCCATTCAACAGAAACGGCGTACTTTTTCCAAGAAAGATCGACGGCAAGTATGTAATGTTCTCAAGACCTTCTGACTCAGGTCACACACCATTCGGTGATATGTACATTTCACAGTCTCCTGACATGAAGTACTGGGGCGAGCACAGACACGTTATGGGACCTCTCAAGGGCTGGGAGTCCAAGAAGATCGGTGCAGGTCCTATTCCAATAGAGACAGACGAGGGCTGGCTCTGCTTCTATCACGGTGTTCTTGAGTCTTGCAACGGCTTTGTATACAGCTTCTCAGCTTGCATTCTCGATAAGGAGCAGCCATGGAAAGTTAAGTACAGATGCGGCGAGTATCTCATCAACCCAAGAGAGATCTATGAGTGCGTAGGCGACGTTCAGAACGTAACATTCCCATGCGCAACACTTTGCGACGCTGACACAGGCAGGATCGCTATTTACTACGGCTGTGCTGACACTTGCGTAGGTCTTGCTTACACAACTGTTGACGCTGTTGTTGACTATGTAAAGAGCCATTCTTCTATCTAATTTGACGATTTGATAGACTAACAGAATAGTTTACAAAAGAGCAGAACTTCGGTTTTGCTCTTTTTTTGGTGTATAAAAAATCAGCGGGCGACCTCAGGTCGCCCCTACACGTAAATACGCTGTTTACGCAAATCGTAGGGGCGAACAGCGTTCGCCCGTTTTTTTGTTGTGATTTTACAGTATCTAATTTATTTAATGTCTATATTTTTGCAGGTGCGCCCTTTTCGTATTCTGCGAATTGTTCTTCCATATCAGATTCACTTTCGCCAACTGAGCGCAGTATCTCTTTGAGAAATACTCTGTCCTCAGGTTCACCCGAAAGCTTTGCACTGTGCTTTTCGTAGAAGTATCTCATTTTAAGCACACAGATAGGTGAAAGCCCCTGCTTTTTTGCGGCTTCATATGCGGCGTTCAAATCTGTTATGAAAAAGCCCATGCTGTATTCAGGGGCTTTTTCGCAGATCGCTTTGAGCATATCTGCTATAAGATCTTCACGGACATACACCACTCTGCCTGCTGTGTGGAGCATTCTCATTGCGCTGTTGTAGTCTGATACCCTGAGTGTTTTAAGCTCCTCACGGCTCAGCCCCAGCCACGAAAGGGCAACGGCTGTTGCCGCCTCGATGTTAGTTTCATGCAAAGCTTTGACCTTATCCTCTATCTGAGAAAAAGAATAGATAAAATTTTGTTCCATATTCGTTTCCTGCCTTATGCCTTTATCTTTCTGTATTCCGCAGGAGAGATGTTCTCATGCTTTTTGAATACAACATAAAAATACGAGCTGTCGCTGAAGCCTGTTTCAGAAGCTATCTCCGCCACTGTCATTGATGAATAGGTAAGAAGCTCCTTTGCGTGGCTTATGCGCACGGTGTTGAGATATTCCATTGGTCTTATGCTGAAATTTTTCTTGAAAAGCCTGCAAAGGTGCTGTTCTGATACCCCTGCCACTGCCGCCATATCGGCGAGCTTTATAGGCTTTGAATAGTTCTCCTCGGTGTATTTCATGACCTTTGCAACGGCGTCGGAGTTTACACGGCTCTTGTATGGGAACTTATCGTCTGCAAGCTTGCGGTATTCAAGAAGCATATCGTAAAGCTGTGCGGAGGCGTAATAGTTGCCGTATGCCTTGTCGCTCTTTATGGTGTAGTATGCAGTGTCAAAAAGCTTGTGCATACGCTCTGCGCCGCAGCCTAAGAAAACATGGAACTTGTTAAGATCCCATTCTTTCAGCAGCTCGAGAGCCTGTCTGCCGTCAAAGCACACCCAATCTAGATACCATGAATGTGTTATGGCTTTGTATTCGTGCGGACAGTGCGGCGGTATATAGAAAATGCTGTCAGGCACTATTTTTACGGTCTTGCCGTCTACTGTTATCTCGCCCTCGCCTTCAAGACAGACGAAAAGCTGTGGATAATCATAGCCCTCAGGTCGGCTGACAGGGAACTGCCAGCAGTTCACGCCGATACCGACGATATAAAAGGGCAGAGCTTTTTCCGTGCCTATAACAGGATAGAATTGTTTCTGCATATATTTTCCCCCATATCCTAAGCAGAAAAACTGCAATATATGAACATGATAACTACACATTTTATTATAACAGCGGCGCAATATGTTGTCAAGTAAAAGAATAAATTGCGGTAAAATATGAACTCGCTGTTGACTTTTTATCCCAACCGTATTATAATAATAGGGAAATGGTGCATAAGCGCCAAGTCTTATTTTGTGGGACGTATCTGAAAGGAATTTGTATTATGGAGAACAATGTTATTATTCTTGCCGGCGGACAGGGCAAGAGAATGAAAACCAATATGCCAAAGGCTTTGTGCAACGTTATCGGCGAGCCTATGCTGGAGTGGGTACTGACAGCCTGCGAGAATGCAGAGCTTGACGATATCTGCGTTGTAAAGGGCTATGAGGGTCAGCAGATAGAAGATTATCTTGCAGAGAGAAAGTCAAAGGCTAATATCTGCACTGTTATGCAGGAAGAGCGCCTTGGCACAGGTCATGCTGTTATGCAGGCAGCTGATTTTCTTAAGGCTCACGCTGAGGGAAACACGCTTATACTTTGCGGCGACGCTCCTTTTATCGACGCTGAAACGATAAAGGGTGCACTTGAACTGCACACAGAGAAGGACTGCGGCGTAACTGTTGTTACATCGAGAGTTGAGAACCCTACAGGCTACGGCAGGATAATCCGCACTGAGGACGGCATTTCGGGAATAGTTGAGCATAAGGACTGCACTCCAATGCAGCTTGCTATCACTGAGATAAACTCAGGCTGCTATTGGTTCAAGACGGCTGACCTGCTGGAAGTTCTGTTTGACATCAAGCCTGAGAACGCTCAGGGTGAATATTATCTTACAGATTGTATCGAGCTTCTTATTGCAAAGGGCAAAAAGGCTGACGCATTTATTTCTGCTAACCCTCATGTTGCACTGGGAGCAAATGACAGACGTGGTCTGCTTGCACTGAATGATATAGCAAGATATGAGATAATAGGAAAGTGGCTTGACGAGGGTATCGAGTTCTGCTGCACAGACGGCGTTTCTATCGGAAACAACGTTACTATCGGTCACGGAACAAAGATACACAGCGGCGTTATCCTCAGAGGAAACACCACTATCGGCGAGAACTGCAACATCGGCAACAACTGCATAATCGAGAACACAACTGTCGGAAACGGCGTAAACCTCAACAATGTTCAGGCATACGAGTCTGTTATCGAGGACGATGTTAAGATAGGACCTTATGTTCAGCTCAGACCTAATTCACACATCAAGAAAGGTGCGAAGATAGGCGACTTTGTGGAGATAAAGAATTCCACTATCGGCGAATACACAGCGGTGGCACATCTTACATACATCGGCGATTCTGACGTTGGCGCAAACGTAAACTTCGGCTGCGGCGTTGTAACAGTAAACTACAACGGAGACAAGAAGTTCAGAACTGTTATCGAGGACAATGCTTTCATCGGCTGCAACACCAACCTTGTTGCACCTGTAAGAGTCGGTAAGGGTGCATACACAGCGGCAGGCTCTACTATCACAACTGATATCCCTGACAACGCACTTGCTATCGAGCGTGGCAGAGAGACTATCAAAGAGGGCTATGCCGAGAAGAAGCTTAAGGCGAGAACAGAAAAGTTCGAGGCTATCCACGGCAAGTCTGATGAGAAGTAAGAGCGGATAGCGTTTTTACAGACGGATAAACAGGCGGGCGACCAAATGTCGCCCCTACATATTGAAAATAACAAGACCCTGTCTTTTTGTAAGGCAGGGTCTATTTGTTTGTTATTTTGTTGTTCGTCCTGCCGAGGATATAATCGGTGGAAACGCCATAGAAGTCGGCTAGGATAAGGAGGTGTTCAACGGGGATAGTGAGCACGCCTCTTTCATAGCGAGAATAGACGGTCTGGCTTGTGAAAAGCAGCTTTGCTATCTGCGTTTGATTCATGTCCTTATCTTCTCGCAAGTCCCTTAATCTTGGAAAATACATAAAAATCTCCCCTCATTTTTGGTAATTTTGCAGAAAATGCTTTAGTACCATTCGGTACTATTGACTTTACCATATTTATGTGTTATTATGTATATGTTAGCACTTATAGGTACTAAAAAATTACAGGAAAGCTGTAGAATTTTATTGTATGGATAGGTGTAAAGAAGTTTTTAAGGAGTGTTGAAAATGGAAGAAAAGAAGTCAAGTGGATTAGCGATAGCGTCAATGGTATTAGGTATCGTTGCACTATGTTTGAGCTGTTGCTTTTATTATGTATCTATCCCATGCGCTGTTGTAGGATTGATATTGGCTGCAGTTTCTCTGAAAGGTAATAAGGGCGGAAAGGGCATGGCGAT
>CALEJX010000272.1 GCA_937898375.1 uncultured Ruminococcus sp. | reverse complement strand
ACAGTATGTTGCGCTCTCGGGGCTGAAGTTCGCTCATAGCTTCTTTAAGCGAAAGCTCTTCCAGCCAGCTTTTATCGTCACAGCTGTCACTCACTTGATCCAGCACATACAGTGCGTCGCCGTTGTCAGAATACACAGGCTCATAAAGTGAAACAGGGTCGGTTATGGCTTCAAGGGCAATGACCACCTGACTGGGCTTCTCGGTGATAGTGTCCGCTATCTGCTCAACAGTAGGCTCTTTCTGATTTTCGCAGATAAGCTGTTCTTTCGCCTGCATTGCTTTGTAAGCAAGATCACGGAGAGAGCGGCTCACCCTCATTGGCTGAAAATCACGGAGAAATCGCCTAAGCTCGCCCGCTATCATAGGCACGGCATAGGTAGAAAACTTCACGTCAAGAGATGTGTCGAAATTATCTATCGCCTTGATAAGCCCCACAACGCCCACTTGAAAAAGGTCGTCAGGGGAGTCACAGCGGCTCACAAATTTTTGTAAAACGCTTAATACAAGTCTGAGGTTGCCGTTTATAAGTTCCTCACGGGCTTTTTTGTCACCTGCATGGGCTTTTTTCAAAAGTTCCAGCTTTTCAGACTCTTTCAGCGTTTTAAGTTCATTGGTGTTCACGCCGCTTATCTCAACTTTATTGTATTGCATTGCACACTCCTGTTAAAAAGCAGCATTTTATGCCGCCGTGATAATATAATTATTACCTTTCAAACAGGAACTATACAGATATTTTTCAGGAAAATGCAGGCAAAAAAAGTGCAGAGCCGTTAGACTCTGCATTAGTGTTATTCTTTTTTGTCGCTCTTGCGCTGATAGTATACCGCAAGTATCGCCGTTATTATGGCTGATATGCAAAATGCCAGCAGAAGCTTGTTTGATATCTTTCTGTTAATGAAATTCATTGTGGGGTTGAGTATATCCAATATCCAGAATACAATGAACATTCCCGCAAGTATTATCGTTATGTGTGGGAGAATTTTGCTTAATCTTTTCATTGTTATCCTCCTATATAGATAATGTCGCTAAGGTCACGGCCGCCGCCGTCAGGAGCGTTCACTATGCTGTTGTTGAAGTACATCATAGCCGACTTTCCGCCGTCAAGATTGAACGCTGACATACAGCCCTCGTCACTCATGATAGCCGCAAGCTCGCTGAGGGTCGCACCCTTTGAGTAGCCCTCGTTCCTGCCGTCAACTGTCACGAAAATATAGTGACCTGCCGATACACAGCCGATAGCCGAACGTGGGTTTGCGCTGTTGAGATAATTTGTGGTATTGAACGTTTCCATTACATTGCCGTTTCCGTCAAGAAGTGCAGGACCAAAGTTCCAAGCCTGCCATGCGCCTTTTGCGATAACAGCGTCGCTGTCATATTCAGACGGGGAGTAGGTCTGCATTGTGCCGTCTGTAAACAGCACACACACGTCTGCGTCATTGACATCATCACGGTATTTTACGCCGTTTCTTATAACGATACTGCGCTCAGAGTTGCCGTAGAAGTCTCCGTTTATTGCGAAAATAGCGTTGTTATCCACCGCCATATTGTAAACGGAGTCCTTGATGTTTTTGCCAAACTCGCCGTCAGCAAAGGCAGATTTTATCTCGCTTGCGCTTGTGACATACACGTCAGCCACAAAATATGTTATTTTGTCCCTGCCCTCTCCAATGGACTTTTTGTATACTGTCACCTGTGCATTGTCTGTTGAAGCAGAGCCAAGCTCCTCAGAGGTTATGGCGGCATTGGTTATGCTGCTTATGGCGTTCTGGTCTGAGCGATAGTCAGCGGTGTCCTGATTGCCCCAGTTCCTGCGGTTTGTCTGTTCAGTACGCAGGGTGGTGGTGGCAGTTTCCGTCTGCGGAGCTGTAGTAACAGCAGGCTCGCTATCGTCCTGTGCGGTGCTTTCTGCCTGCGAACTGTCAGCTGCATTTGGAAGCGTGAAGCTTCCCTCAGCGGAGCTGTCAGCCGTTGCAATGATCTCGCCCTTTACGCCTGAGCTTTGCGGCATAACGTAGTCAAAAAGCATGAAAACGCCGATAGCCGCCGCTGTAAGCACAACGTCCGTTATCACCATTACCCACACAGGCATTGGCTTCTTTGTCTTATTCGTCAATTTTACTTTCCCTCTTTCTGAAAACGAAACTCTTTTGCACTGCCCAGCTTATAAAGAAAAGCAGCACTT
>CALEJX010000271.1 GCA_937898375.1 uncultured Ruminococcus sp. | reverse complement strand
CGTCTGCCCCAAAGCTGTGAAATAGATACTTCACTGCCGTCAGACGCCTTAACAACAAGCTCGTGTGGAATAACTGTGTATCCGCATCTCATTCCTGTGAAGCCTGCTGTCTTTGAAAGTGAGCACATCTCGATAGCAACTTCCTTTGCACCCTCAACTGCAAAAATGCTTCTAGGTACGTCCTTTTCTGTGATGAATGCCTCGTATGCTGAATCGTAAATGATGATAGCATTGTTCTTCTTTGCATAGTCTATCCAAACTTTCAGCTGCTCCTTTGTGTATACAGAACCTGTCGGATTGTTAGGCGAGCAAAGATAAATAAGGTCGCACTTTACGTTCTCGTCAGGCATTGCCGCAAAGTTGTTCTCCTCGTTTGAATCAGCATAAATTACCTTTCTGCCGTTCATAAGGTTCGTGTCAACATATACAGGATATGCAGGGTCAGTGATAAGCACTACATTGTCGTCACCGAAAATGTCAACAATGTTTCCGCAGTCAGACTTTGCACCGTCATTTATCCTGATGTCATCAGCAGGAATGTCAACGCCGAAACTCTTGTAGTAGCCTGCAACAGCCTCTTTCAGGAAGTCATATCCTGCACCGCTGTCCTCGTAGCCTTTAAAAGTCTCCTTGACGCCCATTTCGTCTGCGCCCTTTTTCATTGCCTCAACAACGCACTTTGCGATAGGCTGTGTAACGTCGCCGATACCCATTCTGATGATGTCAGCCTCAGGGTGTGCTTCTGTGAAAGCCTTTACCTTCTTGGCAATGTTTATAAAAAGATAGTTCTTTTCAAGCTTAAGAAAATTTTCGTTGATACTTGGCATAATTCTAGCTCCTTTTCATTTTTCTAGCCGACCCGAAGTTTCACAGGTCAAACTTATAAAACGCATACAGCCGCAAAGCTTTCATGAACGCTCTGCGGCTGCCGCTTTTTAACGCAGTGTCCGCTGCGAAAATTACATTACAATGTGACCTGAGAATACTGTAACAGCGTCGCCTGTGAGATATACAGCCTCGTCTGTGTATCTTATCTTAAGCGTACCGCCCTTAAGGATAACAGATATCTCCTCGTCCTTTTTGCAGTATCCGTTGAGAACAGCCGCAACTGCCGCCGCACAAGCACCTGTGCCGCAAGCCCAAGTTTCGCCAGAGCCCCTCTCCCAAACTCTCATCTTAAGAGTGTGGTCGTCAATTACCTTGATGAACTCAGCGTTCACTCTCTCAGGGAATATCTTGTCATGCTCGAACTCAGGACCTACCTTGTCAATGTCAAGGCTGTCAACATTGTTCATGAATACAACTGCGTGTGGGTTGCCCATGGAAACGCAAGTGATGTTGTAGTCATTTCCTGCAATGTTCACCTTTCTGTCAACTACCCTGCCGTTCTCGTCAGGTTCAAGGTCAACAGGAACAAGGTGCGGTGCAAGTATAGCCTTGCCCATGTTTACAGTAGCGCCGCTTACCTCGCCGTAGTGACGGATAAGTGAAACTGTCATGATACCCGAAAGCGTCTCGATAGTCATTTCGTCCTTGTCAACAATGCCGTTGTCTCTCATGAACTTGGCAACACATCTGATACCGTTTCCGCACATCTTGCCCTCAGAGCCGTCAAGATTGAACATTCTCATCTTAGCGTCTGCCACCTTTGAACGGCAAATAAGGATAACTCCGTCGCCGCCGATACCGAAGTGTCTGTCAGACAGATTGAGCGCCAATCCCTCCGGATTGTCTATCCTCTGGTCGAAGCAA
>CALEJX010000270.1 GCA_937898375.1 uncultured Ruminococcus sp. | reverse complement strand
ATTACCTTGCAGTTTTCAGGCTTTTCTTCAAGAATATTGCCGTCCTCGCCGATATAGACAGTTGTGGAGGTAACAATTTCCTCTCTGATAGCGTCTATAGGCGGGTTTGTTACCTGCGCAAAGAGCTGTTTGAAGTAGTTGAACAGCGGCTGAGGCTCTTTTGAAAGCACTGCAAGCGGACTGTCTGTACCCATAGCGGCGATAGACTCAGAGCCGTTCTTTGCCATTGGCAGGATAGAGGTCATAACGTCCTCGTATGTATAGCCGAAAGCTTTCTGAAGTCTCTGTCTTTCCTCGTAGCCGTGTTCCTCTACCTTGATGTTTGGTATCTTAAGGTCTTTAAGTCTTACAAGGTTGCTGTCGAGCCACTCGCCGTAAGGCTGCTTTGAAGCATAGTATTCTTTAAGCTCGTCATCGTCGATAACTCTGCCCTGAACAGTATCAACAAGAAGCATTTTGCCTGGGCGAAGTCTTTCCTTTTCAACGATATTGTCTGACGGGATAGGCAGTGCGCCCACCTCAGATGAAAGGATAAGATTGCCGTCCTTTGTGATATAATATCTTGACGGACGCAGACCGTTTCTGTCAAGCACTGCGCCCATGATATCTCCGTCTGAGAAAAGGATAGAAGCAGGACCGTCCCATGGCTCCATCATAGTAGCGTAATACTGATAGAAATCTTTCTTAGCCTGACTCATTGTGCCGTTGTTATCCCATGGCTCAGGAATTGTTATCATAACAGCCAGCGGCAGATCCATTCCGCTCATAACAAGGAACTCGAGAGTGTTGTCGAGCATTGCAGAGTCAGAACCCTCTGTGTTTACAACAGGTATTACCTTGTCAAGGTCGCCCTTTAAATGCTCAGATTTCATTGTTTCCTCACGGGCAAGCATTTTATCAGCGTTGCCTCTGATAGTATTAATCTCGCCGTTGTGGACGATCATTCTGTTAGGATGCGCTCTCTGCCAGCTTGGGTTTGTGTTGGTAGAAAATCTTGAATGTACCATAGCGATAGCGGACTCATAGTCCTTATCCTGAAGATCAGGGAAGAACCTTCTAAGATCCTGCACAAGGAACATTCCCTTATATACTATAGTTCTGCTTGAAAGCGATACAACATAGGTATCTTCATTTGACTGCTCAAATACACGTCTTGCAACATACAGTTTGCGGTCAAAGTCAAGACCCTTTTTAACGCCCTTTGGACGCTTGATAAAGCACTGCATTATTGCAGGCATACACTCAACGGCTCTCTTGCCAAGCACCTCGGGCTTTGCAGGAACGACTCTCCAGCCCAGTATCTCCAGACCCTCTTTTTCGGCGATTATCTCAAACATCTTCTTAGCCTGATTTCTCGCAAGCTCGTTCTGTGGGAAGAAGAACATACCAACGGAATAATCTCTCTCCTCGCCAAGCGTAATGCCAAGCTCAGCGGCAGCGATCTTCTTGAAGAATTTATGTGAGATCTGAAGCAGGATACCTACTCCGTCACCTGTTTTACCGTCAGCATCCTTGCCCGCACGGTGCTGAAGAGTCTCAACGATAGTCAGAGCGTTTGCAACGGTATCGTGGCTCTTTTTGCCCTTAATGTTGACAACAGCACCTATTCCGCAGTTATCATGCTCGAATTTCGGGGAATACAGGCTTTTTACATTAGTCATATCCTCCATGCGTTCCATTTTTTATCACCCTTTCCTGCCAAACTGTAAAAAAATTATAGCTTATCGTTCAGCAACGTATGTTATTTCACGGCTCATAGCCGATTTTCAGCTGTTTTTAACAAAATTTTATGCAAGAAGAAAGTAAATTCCTGCATTCCTGCATAAATGTGACTAGATTTAAAACTTGATTACTCACACAAATGCAGATAAATAGCCTTTTGCCGTCTTTTCTGACAGCTTAATCATTATAACACACATCGCAGTAAAATGCAAGAGCGAATGATAAAACTTGCATAAATTCATTATTAATTTTTCGTTAATCGGTATACACTTATAACTTTTGACTTCATAGTGTTTGCACAGGTAAATCTCGTAAATTAGCGTATCAGCGCACTTTTCAGCTTTCTCACCGCCATTTTGAGCGGTGAATCATACTCTTTGTAAAAATGCTGATAATCCTTGGAATTGTTCCAATCTCCGCCCCATTTCCAGCCGTGGCGCTTGAAAATGCAATAACAAAGGTCCATTCTGTCAATCTTGTGGTCAAATTCTTTGTCACGGTCTGCATACTCTGCAGCATTTGCAGGCATGACCTTATCCCCCACTATATAAGGATTGATGAGAGGGTTTATATCTATAGCCCTGCCGTAGCTGTGAGCCGAAATGGTGTTGGTATCAGCCACCACCCTATAATTGAACGCAGAGGAATTGTTATCCGCCATTGACCGCTCGTCATCGGCGTCATACTCGTCCACCAGCTTTATTTTCTCTATCTCATAGCCGCCCTCGAAAAGCTCATAGAAGATATCTAAAACCTCCTCCGCAAGCTTTCTCGCCACAATTAGCTCTCCTGACTGCACCTTATGCTCAAAGTCATAATATCTCACACGCAGATAAGCAAGGTCACTGAGTTTCACATAGGGGTTTTCCTTATACGAAACGCCTTTGATACGCTCTATCACCTCGCTTGGAAGCGTCTCGGCTGTAAAGCCCTCTCTGTATAAGATCTTTTCCATAAAAACACTCCTTACAAAAAGCGGTCAAGGCATTATCACCTTGACCGTCCTTATTATTTATCCGCAGACTTGTAGTACATAACAACAGGTGTACCATAAGGCACGTTGTCATAAACATATTTGGCGTCATCATAACTCATATTTATACAGCCGTGAGAGCCGTTGTATTTGTATATATCGCCGCCGAAATAGCCGTTTCTCCAAGTGGAATCGTGCAGACCTATTCCGCAGAGGGAAACGTTGTTCCAGAAATTGCACTTTGTATCCCACTCGTCGCCGTCAGCATTGGTGTCTTTCATACGCTTGTTAGTCTCCTTAGACCAAAGCTTATAAACGCCCGGAAGAGTTGTTCTCGCCTCAGATGTTGTCTGACCTGAAACTATATAGGTATCCAGCTTTTTCTTGCCCTTTTCGTAATACCACAAGTGCTGGTCGGTGAGGTCTATCTCGATATAAGTGTCGCCGATATCGTCGTCCTTGCTTCTTGCAGACTCAACGCCTGTGAAGTCATAGTAGCCGTTGCTGTAGTAGATAGGGTCCACCTTGTCAACGCTCTCGCCCTTTTCAAGCATATCCACAAGATCGTCACAGGTCTTTTCCTGATCTATCCACCAGCCGTATTTAGCGTCAGAGCTTGTCGGCACGATTATATCCCCCTGCAAAGTGGCGTGGAACTTTCTCTTTGTATTATATGTATCATATTTCTTTGCGAGCTTTTCCACATACTTCATGGCTTTATCTCTGTCCACAGTGTAGCTTCCGTCATCTTTGAGCTTTATTATCTTCATAAGCTCCTCGCCCGTAAGCGTTTCGGTGGTGTAGTCGAAATCGTATGTGATAGAAAGCTGGAACACATCATTTCTCTTCTTGCAATCGTCCTCAAGGTCTGCGCTCTTCACCTCTGGAAGAGAATAACAGCCCGTGTCCTTATCAAGCTCAACATTAAGCTCGCCAGCTGCAACGCTTTGTGTAACATAGGCTTCAAGCTTTTTCATATCAGTTATCTTGTTGCCCTGCACCTCAGGGGTGATAACATAAGCAGTCTTGTCCTCATTAAGACCCAGCTTTGCGTTAGCGGTCTCGACGTCGCCCCAGCTTGCTTTCTCCACAAGCTTTTGAAGCTTCTCAACATCAAATGTGATATCCTCGTCAAAGCTGTAGGTGGAGTTCTGTATAAAGCCTGAGAACCATGTGTTTCTGTTCACGCTGTCATATATTTTCTGAAGCTCGTCCTTACCGCTTAGTCTGTAGTCAAAATCAGCCGTCTTGAAAACAACAGGCGTGCCGTCGATAGTCTTTACAGTCAGCTCATAAGGCATATCGTTCACCCCAAGCAGGTCGCAAGCCTGTTCAAAGGTCTTGCCGCCGACGTCAACGCCGTTCACTGTTGTTCCGCTCAAAAATCTGTTGCTGTAGTAAGCCTTTCCAACGAAATATCCGCCGCCCACAACTATCACGATAGCTGCTGCCGCAGTTCCGCAGATTATGCCTATATTGTTGCGCTTTTTCTTTCTTTTCTTGTTCTTTGATGAGCCTTTGGCAGAGCTGTTTTTCTTAACAGATGCTGCAGGCTTTTTCTTTGTCTTTGTGGAATTTTCCGTCATCAATTATCCTCCTGTACAAAATGACGTTCGGCATTTGCCGACAATGTATCAAGAA
>CALEJX010000269.1 GCA_937898375.1 uncultured Ruminococcus sp. | reverse complement strand
ACGAGCATATCAGCAGCTTCGTTGTTTACAGTTGTGAAAACGAGCTTAGCGTTTGAGTTAGCTGTCTTGAGCTTTGACTTCTTTACATAGTTCATCATTGTAGGAACAAGGATAGCTGCAAGAATACCGATGATAGCGATAACAACTACGAGCTCTACAAGGGTGAAACCTTTTCTGTTAGATTTCTTCATAGAAAATCCCTCCATAATAAATTAAATAAATTTGTTTATAAAAGTGCTGCAAGCCGATTTAAGCAGCTACTTTCCAATTATCAAGCGGCTTTTGGAGTTCTCTGTGTTCTCCTCTCTGCCATGATTAAAGTATACATCATCTTGTCCAAAATGTCAATAGTTTTTCCGATTTTTTCTCAAGTTTGTTCAACTTGACGAAAATCTAATTTTTAATCGGGCAATTTGACGGTTGATAACACCCTGTTGACATTTTCATAAAAGTAGTCACACACTTTGTCACACACCATTTTATGATATATCTCTTTACATCGTTCTTAATTATATCTTAAAACAAATAAATTGTCAAGACTCATTTAACACTTTCGTTATTTTTGTTAAGTCTGCACATTAATCTTACATTGTAAAATACATTTTGCACTATTTGTTTCACACGTTTAACTATTTGGACAATTCTTTCATCTTATTATACAGATTTTCAGAAGCATTGCCTATCTCTGCCCTGCCATAATAAAGGGATTCGGAGGTCTTTATAAAAAGGTCAAGTATCTCCTGATTTTCAAGCTTTGGCGACATTATTTCAAGGTCGTCTGAGTTTGCCATTTTCTCGTTCGCCTTATACTCGATACCGTCAAGCATATCTCTTGCGGCAAGTGCCTCCACAGCCGCCTTTGAAGCAGGCACACCCTTTCCTGTGCCCTGCACCACTGTCATTTCCTCACCGTTGAGGAGATAATCAAGAAGCTTTGCGGCTTCCTCAGGTGACTTGGTGGTTTTCTTTATAACGTAAACGCTGGTAGGCTTTTTATACCAACCACTGCTCACCGCCTGCTTGTGCTTAGGATAGTCGCCGATAACGATATCAAAACCAAGCTTCTGGGCAGGTTCGCAGTAATACTCTGCGTCTGATATCCATGAAGCCACGCCGCCTACTTTGCACTCCTCAAAATCGTTCCTGTCGAAATCCCATGAGGGCTTTGTGACCTTTTTGTTGAGCATTTCCTGATAAAAGGCAAGCATGAGCCTTACGTCCTCTATGGTATACTGAAACTCGCCGTTGTTGGAGAACATTTTCCGCCCTGTCACCTGCTCGGCATAAGCCACGGAGCTGAGATAAGAAGCCTTTTCCGACATTGCAAGAGGATAGACCTCGTCAGACTTCATGACCTCCGCCGCATTTATCAGGTCAGACCAGTTTTTAGGCAGGCTCAGACCATAGCTGTCATAGAGCGTCTTATTATAATAGAACGTCACGCAGTTCGTGCCTGTTGGCAGAGCGTTTAACTTGCCGTTTATTGTGCCGTATGCAAGGCTGTCCTCGTCAAAGGCTGAAAGATTTATGTATTTTGACAGCTCGTTCAGGTCATAAAAGCCCTCTCCGTCAGGAGAATATTCATAGAGCCAGTTGTAATTGAGTTGCATTATATCTGCGGTGGTGTCAGAGAAAAACTCCACGTCCATGCGTGTTTTGAAGCCGTCAAAGTCCGCATACTCAGGTCTTATCACAACGTTCTTGTTGCTGTTCTGATAGGCTTTCAGACCCTCGAGGGTATACTCGTTTCGCACGTCCTTCCCCCACCATGAGAAAGAAATTTCCGTTTTCGCAGTATGCTCTACTCTCCTCTCAGGCAGAGAACAGCTCGTCATAAGCGCCGCTGTGCAAATTGCCGCAGCGGTCAGGGCTGTACACTTCACAATGCGCTTTTTCAACTGCGGCTCACCTCGCCCTCTTTTTTATCGTATATCACCGCTCTTGCATCCTCGCTGTGTTCAGCTTCCTCGCAGGCTTTTTCTGCCATATCAAGAAGCTCGTCATAATCGTCGCTTTTTTCAGGATAAACCGCCGCTCCCACTGCACATTTTATATACCCTCTGTTCTCATCAAGACAGCACTCTTTCAGCTTATCGTTAAGCTCTTTGACAGAAGCCCTCACATTGCTGTAGGCTTTCAAAAGGTCAAAATCCGTGTGGTCGGCAAACAGAACGAACTCTCCCTCGCCGAAAATTCCGCAGATATCCTCGTCCTTGCGATTCTCCTCCAGCATTTTGGCTACCTTTCTTTCAGATTCCGCCACAATATCATCACCATAGTTTAGCCTTATAAGTTCAAGATTTGTTATCTTTACAATAACAAATGCGATAGTCGAGCCTGAGATACAAGTTTCCATTTTATCCATAATGCTGTTTTCAGTATATTCCGCAGTGAAAAGCCCTGTGTTTTCGTCCACCCTAGGATATTTACCGAACTTTGGTCCGTTCTGTGGGTCATTATCCGAAGCCGAAGCCGCAGACACCATAACAAGAATGAACGCAAAGAAGATGAAAATACCAAAGCATTTAAGACCTGTTCTCACATAGTGGCGCACTGTGCCTGACATATCCACAGTTGTGATAACTACCCAATCGTCGCCGCAATCGTCAAGGGCGCAAATGGTGGTCATATCAGAAACTGTCGCACCTGTGCCGCCTGCAAGAAATCTTGCGATCTTATCGTCAAGCTTGCCGCCGATAACGCTTTTTCCGTCATTGGCATAGATTATCCTGCCCTCGTTATCGCACAGCATGGTATTTATCTCACTATAATTGTCAGAGGGCAGAAAAACAAGGTCAAATTCCGTTGAGAACACGGAGGATAAGAAAATAAGCTCGTCATTTATCCTTCCGGCGAAATACACACGCCTGTAGTTATCGTCCTGTCCTGTGAACCATTTTATCTTGCTGTCGCCCATAATAGCGGAAACTTTTTTGTATATCTCGTCGTCAAAGATATCCTTTGTGCCGTCGGTTATTTTTCCAACATTATGCTCATTACTGCTCACAATGCCAAAATCCGTATAGTTTCCCAAAGTGCTAAGCTCTATGAGCTTTTCTGTCAAAGCGTTTTCCTCGCTGAGCACAGCGAACTCGCTTTTTGACGTGTCAGTAGGGTCATATTTTGCA
>CALEJX010000268.1 GCA_937898375.1 uncultured Ruminococcus sp. | reverse complement strand
TATGCTTGTGGGCGGTATGCCGCAGAGCGTGATCGCTTTCCTTGAAAGCAGGAAGGACTTTGACAAAGCTGATATCGAAAAGCGTGATATTCTATCGCTCTACCGCAGCGACATTATGAAGATAGACAGTAAATATCGGAGCAAGGTTCTCACTATATTTGACCAGATCCCAGGGCTGCTCTCTCAGCACGAAAAACGTGTGGTTTTTAATAATGTATCAGCAAAAAGTTCAGCAGATCAATACGAAGAAACTTTCTTTTGGCTTTCAGACTCAATGATATCCAATGAGTGCTTTTTGTGCAATGCTCCTAATATAGGACTTTCGATCAACGAGAACAGAACGTATGTAAAATGCTACCTCGGTGACACAGGACTGCTGGTCAGCCACGCCTTTGATGAAAATGAGCTTCTTGAAGATGAGGTCTATAAGCAGATACTCGGCGACAAGCTTAATATGAACGAGGGAATGTTATATGAAAACGCTATCGCTCAAATGCTCACTGCTAACGGTCATAAACTATATTTTTATACACAATACAATGCTGAGAAACATCGCAACGACATCGAAATAGACTTCCTGATCTCAAACAACAGCAAACTGAAATACAAGATGTTCCCAATAGAAGTCAAGTCTGGCAAAAAGTATTCTATTGAATCGCTCAAACGCTTCAAAGAGAAGTACAAGGCAAGGATAGGCGAATGTTATGTGATCCACCCTCGAAACCTCAGTTTCAAAGATGACATCATATGTATACCTCCTTATATGACGATCTGTTTGTAATAAAAGCACTGGTAAAAAACATTTTACCAAGTGTCACCGTAAAGCTCCTGCTTTAGCTATGGGAATATAAGGCAACTATCAACTTTATCATTCTGCCTTTGTTGACTTTTTTTGAAAAATAAAGTATAATATGAATAACAGAACCCGACACGCCTCTTTGTAATGCGCACCACGTCGGGTCATTTAATATCATAAAACAAAAAAACTTTGCAAAATGACAGGAGGTAATTTTATGGAAAGAGCATTTCCGGAGATCAAGAAAAATTTTGGCTTTGGCATGATGCGTCTGCCTATGCTTGACAAAAAGGTGGATATCGAGCAGACCAAGAAAATGGTGGACGAGTTCATCGGGAGTGGTTTCAACTATTTTGACACCGCACATGGCTACTTAGACGGGCTCAGCGAGCTTGCGGTAAAGGAATGTGTCGTTTCAAGATATCCTAGAGAAAAGTTCCTGCTGACAGATAAGCTCACCGGTATGTATTTTAAAAAGGAAGAGGATATCATACCTTTCTTTGAGAGCCAGCTCGAAGCCTGCGGCGTGGACTATTTTGACTTTTATCTTATGCACGCTCAGAACGCTACCGAGTTTGAAAAGTTCAAAAAATGCAGAGCCTATGAAACTGCACTTGAACTGAAAGCTCAGGGCAGGATACATCACTTTGGTATCTCATTCCATGATAAGGCTGATGTGCTTGATAAGATACTAACGGAATATCCGCAAATAGAGGTAGTGCAGATACAGTTCAATTATGTTGACTATAACGATGAGTCGGTGGAGTCCAAAAAGGTCTATGACGTTGCAAGAAAACACAATAAGCCTGTTATCGTTATGGAGCCTGTTAAGGGCGGAAGCCTTGTAAATCTTCCTGAAAAGGCGCAGAAGTGCCTTGATGTGCTTCCAAACAAGCTTTCAAACGCAAGCTATGCAATACGTTTTGCAGCAGGCTTTGAGGGCATGGAAATGGTGCTGTCAGGCATGAGCAACATGGAGCAGATGCAGGATAATCTCAGCTATATGAAAGATTTCAAGCCCCTTGACGAGCAGGAACTTGAAGCTGTAAAGAATGTTACAGAGGCTTTCAGGTCGCTGGAAATGATACCATGCACGGGATGTAAATATTGCATTGAAGAAAATCATTGTCCGAAAAAGATCAGAATACCTGACCTTTTCGCCTGTCTGAACAAGAAAAAGGTTTTCAATGATTGGAACCAGAATTACTATTATGACGCTGTACTTACAGCACATAACGGAAAAGCAAGCGACTGTATCAAGTGCGGAAAATGCGAAAAGGTCTGTCCACAGCACCTTGAGATACGCCGCCTGCTTGACGAGGTAAAAACAACTTTTGAAAAGGAGCAGTAAAAATGTTTGAAAATGTATTGACGCTTAATAACATATCATACGGAAAAAAGATAGCATATAAATCTCTCGTTTCGGCAGGACTTATAGCACTGGCTGTTGTTCTGCCGCAGATAGTTCACATTGCAATAGGTCAGCCGGGAGGAGTTCAGTGGCTTCCTATGTATCTGCCTGTACTTATAGGCGGCTGTCTGCTTGGAGCAAAATGGGGCTTTGCAGTGGGTGCGCTTTCGCCTATCGTAAGCTTTCTTATCACATGGGTTGCAGGCTCGCCAATGCCAGCCGCACCAAGACTTCCTTTTATGATAGCTGAGCTTGCGATCTTTGCATTGGTTTCAGGTGTATTCACAAACAAGATATCAAAGAACGGCGCATGGGCATTTGCGGCTGTTGTATCAGCTCAGATAGTGGGCAGAGGTGCATTCCTTGGACTTGCGTCTCTGTTCGGTGCAAGGGCAGGACTTAGCGCAGGCCTTGTATGGTCGCAGATACAGGCAGGCTTTGCAGGTCTGGCAGTTCAGATAATTCTTGTGCCTGCTGTTATAATGGTACTGAAAAAGCTTATGCAGAGGGACAACTAAATGAGCGATATAGAAAGAGCCAAAGAAAACCTTGGCGGTCACGCTATTTGTCTTTGCAAGGGCGACAGCATTATCACAGATGACGGCAGGGGGATCTCGCCTATGATGAAGTTTATAGGCGAAAACAAAGACCTGAGAGGTTACTCTGCCGCCGATATCATAGTTGGAAAGGCTGCGGCAATGCTGTTTGTTAAGGCTGGCGTTGTTGCTGTTCATGGAAAGGTCATGTCCAAAGCTGGCAAAGAGTATCTTGAAAGCCATGGGATATCATGCACATTTGATACTCTTACCGACAACATAATCGACCGCAGCGGCAAGGATATCTGCCCTATGGAAAAGGCGGTGGCTCATATCAGCGAGGCTGATGTGGGGTATGAGGCGCTGAGGGAGAAGATAGCGGAGATGAGGGGTGGAAAAGGGTGAGCTTTTATTGACTTCCCCCGCCTTCATATGATATAATAAATTCACATTAGCACAACATTTCTGTTCAGGGGGTATATCAAATGAAAAAGCAAAATGCAGGGCTCATCGCTCTTAGTCTCGTGTTTATTATTATGGGCGGTTTCTCTACTATCTATAATCTCAGCAAGTATGTTTCAAATAAGGTTTTCATGTCAAGCGCCGAGAAAACCACAGGCTATGTGAAGTGGATAAACTATGAGTCGAAAACCTGGGGGCACAACAAAAAGGCAAGCAACAAAGCTGAAACATATTACATAACTGTCGCCTTTGAGGTGGACGGCAAGGAGTACACAAGAGAGATCTTCACAGGCACATATTATGTGGGTCAGAACGAAAAAGTGAATGTGTATTACAAGACCAATCAAAAAGGTGAGC
>CALEJX010000267.1 GCA_937898375.1 uncultured Ruminococcus sp. | reverse complement strand
TCAAAGCGTGATAAATGCTATGAAAAGCCAATGAATATCTATGAGGTGCATTTCGGCTCATGGCGCATAAAGGAGGGCAAGGAAGAAACAGACCGCTTCTATACCTATGAAGAAATGATAGACCTGCTCATTCCTTATGTAAAAGAAATGGGCTATACCCATATCGAGCTTCTGCCGCTGACAGAATATCCTTATGACGGCTCGTGGGGCTATCAGGTGTCGGGATATTTTTCCGCAACGAGCCGCTACGGCGACCCGAGAGGTCTTATGAAGTTTATCGACGCCTGCCATAAGGAGAATATCGGTATTATACTTGACTTTGTGCCTGTGCATTTTGTCCGTGACTTCTATGCCCTGCACATCTATGACGGCGGCTTTCTGTTTGAAAGCGACAACGAGTATGACAGATACTCCGAATGGGGTACTGCACTGTTTGACTACTCAAAGCCTCATGTGCTGAGCTTTGTGAAATCATCAGTTAATTTCTGGATAGAAAAATATCACGTTGACGGATTGAGATATGACGCAGTTGCAAACCTTATCTACCGAAACGGACACACTGATGACGCTGTGAACGACAGCGGTATATGGTTTTTGAAAAACACAAACTACACCATTCAGAAGATGCACCCTGACGTTATGCTTTTCGCAGAGGACTCCACAAACTACACAAAGGTCACTGCACCTGTAGAGTTCGGCGGACTTGGCTTTGATTACAAATGGGATCTGGGATTCATGAACGATACCATAAACTACATAAAAACGCCCCCATACGAGCGCCGCAATCATCACAATAAAATGACTTTCTCCATGAGCTATTTCTACAATGATCTGTTCATTTTGCCATATTCTCATGACGAGGTAGTCCACGGCAAGAAAACCATGGTTGATAAGGTGTTCGGCAGTCAGCAGGAGCAGTTTTCTACCATAAGGGCGCTGTATACTTTCCAGTTCACTCACCCTGGCAAGAAGCTCAATTTCATGGGCAACGAGCTTGGCGAATATCTTGAATGGCGTGACGAAAAAGAACTTGGCTGGAATTTGCTTACATATCCTATACACGATTCCCTCCACGAGTATGTAAAAGCTCTCCACAAGCTTTATCTTGAACAGCCTGCACTGTATAAGTCTGACTATAATTCCACCTCTTTCCGCTGGATAGACGCAGATAACAAAAACCAGTGCATTTATGCCTACCGCAGGAGCGACCCTGCCGGCAAGACTCTTTATATGGTGTTCAATTTCTCAGGAAGCTATCAGAACTACAGCCTTACAGTTGAGCAAAACGGAGCTTACACCGAGCTTTTAAACTCTGACAAAGATATCTACAGCGGTTCAAACTGCATAAACAGCGGTCTGTATACCACCAACTACAGGCTTCCATTAAGGCTCGCACCTCTCAGCAGTGTGATAATCGCCGCAGAATGAGAAAAAAATATTAAAAATCATAAAATGCTATTGCAAAATGGCGAAATATGCGCTATAATATAGATGTATGTAATATACAACATTTACACCAAAATTATTTGAGAGGAGTTATGTAAATAATGGTTTATTCTCACGAAGTTGAAACAATGTGCCCTATCGCTCAGGGCGTTGCTCACGGTGCGGCTCCAATTCCAGAAGAAGCAAAGTGGGTAAAAGCTAAGGAAATCAAGGATATCTCAGGTTTTACACACGGTATCGGCTGGTGCGCTCCACAGCAGGGCTGCTGCAAGCTGACACTTAACGTAAAAGAGGGCGTTATCCAGGAGTGTCTCGTTGAGACTATCGGCTGCTCAGGTATGACACACTCTGCTGCTATGGCATCAGAGATCCTCCCAGGCAGAACAGTTCTCGAGGCTCTTAACACAGACCTCGTTTGCGACGCTATCAACACAGCTATGAGAGAGCTTTTCCTCCAGATCGTTTACGGTCGTTCACAGAGCGCATTCTCTGAGGGCGGTCTTGTAGTAGGCGCTGGTCTTGAGGACCTTGGTAAGGGACTTCGTTCACAGGTTGGTACTATGTATGGTACACTTGCAAAGGGTCCTAGATACCTTGAAATGACAGACGGCTATGTTACAGGTCTTGCACTTAACGAAGATGACGAGATCATCGGCTACAAGTTTGTAAACTTCGGCAAGATGATGGACTTCATCAAGGCTGGCGACGACGCTAACACTGCTTTTGAGAAAGCACAGGGTCAGTATGGTAGAGTAGCTGACGCTGTTAAGATCGTTGACCCAAGAAAAGAATAAGGAGGATTTGTTACAATGGCTTTATTTGAATCATATGAGAGAAGAGAAAAGCAGATCCTTGCTGTTATCAATCAGTACGGTATCAATACAATAGAAGAGTGTGCTGACGTTTGCAAGGCTAAGGGTCTTGACATTTACAAGCTCGTTGAGGGCATTCAGCCTATCTGCTTCGAGAACGCTAAGTGGGCTTACACAGTAGGCTGTGCTATCGCTATCAAGAAGGGCTGCACAAGAGCTGCTGACGCTGCTGCTGCTATCGGTGAGGGACTTCAGGCTTTCTGTATTCCTGGCTCTGTAGCTGATCAGAGAAAGGTTGGTCTTGGTCATGGTAACCTCGGCAAGATGCTTCTTGAAGAGGATACAGAGTGCTTCGCATTCCTCGCAGGTCACGAGTCATTCGCTGCTGCTGAGGGCGCTATCGGTATCGCGGAGAAGGCTAACAAGGTTAGAACAAAGCCTCTG
>CALEJX010000266.1 GCA_937898375.1 uncultured Ruminococcus sp. | reverse complement strand
AAGCTGTAAGCTCCTCTGCCATTTCATACTGCTCAGGAAGTCTTGGGTGACCAGGGGTCGCTTTGCCTGTTCTTGTAAACATAAAGTGGGTTATCTTCTCATCATTAAGTTCGTTTGCTATCTCGTCAACGGCTTTATCCCACTCCTCGCCGTGGCAGAGAACTGTCAGCAGAAGCACGAATGTTGCGTTTGGATACTTGCTTCTAAGGTCGAGGATAATGCTCTTGTAGGCGTTTTTCCACTTTGCTCTGTAATCAGGATCGGTGATATCGAAATCTTCGTGACCCTCGTTATGGGGGTCGTTCTGACCCACGGCAAAAAGCACAACGTCAGGGGTATAATGCTCAAAATCCCAAGGCGTTACGCCCTTTGCGCCCTCCGGAAAGTAGCAAAGCTTATCGTATACAGACTCCATGCCGATGAAATTCGGGGCATGATAATAGCCTGTGTTGTCGAAAATTGCAATACCGCCCTGTGCGATATTATGAATCTGTGCGCCAAGGTTTCTTGCTGTTATCATTGAATAGCTGTGCCATGCGTTATCATAAACGCCCTGATGATCCTCGGGGTCGCAGCTTGCAACGAAGTCAACTGCCTCGCACACTGCGCCTGCGGAAACAGAGTCGCCGTAGCACTCTATTTTTCTTGCAGGAAGAGGAGGATTTTCGAGGACTTCGCCGTCGGATTCTATCTCAAAGCCCACAAACTCAAAGTAATGGGAAGCGTCCTGTCTTTTGAAAAGGGTGACGGTATGAGTGCCTTTTTCAAGGTCACAAGCGATATCAAGAGTGATATCCTCGTCATTTTTATCGAAAGTCACCTTGCCTTCTTTGCCGTCGATAACAAAGCCAAGCTCCTGAATGTTGAAATACTTATGGTTTTTTATCACTGCGGAAACGCTTGTGCCTGTGAAAGTCATTTTTACATTTGAGCCTGCGTAATAAAACTCAGGGCGTGTTTTGTCTGAAAAGTCTATTCTGCCCATATAAGTGAGCAAACTGTTATCTGCTGTTATAAGCTTTTTATTATCTGCCATTTTTTCATATCCTTTCGATACTATGATTTTTCTGCATATGCTTATTTTAGACTTTTGAAGCACTTTTGTCAAGGATATAAAACGTTTACAAGAGAAATATTTTTACAAAGGATGAATATACATAGATAAGAAAAATATCAGGGGGTGCTTTTATGGACGATACTCAGGGCAGACACAATGCAATTCTTGAAAACAGACAGCGTTTACAGCTTTCAGGTGTGACGGACGTTGACAGCTTTGACGAGGAGGAGATAAGGCTTTTCACACAGCTTGGCGAGCTGACTGTCAAGGGCAAGGACCTGCACATAAACGAGATAAGCGTTGAGTCGGGAGATGTTTCCGTGGAGGGGGATATCTGGGCTTTGGTCTATGGGGAAAAGGACAGGAAGAAAAAGCTTTCGGCGATAGGCAAGATTTTTAGATAGCCTGTAGGGGCGAACAGCGTTCGCCCGTTATTTGGGCGTTTTTCGACAGCCTCGGGCGGCTATTCTTGGTCGGTATATCCGCATTTTTGTTGGATAGCTATTCACCGAAAAAACTGCGAACAGGCGGGCGAACACTGTTCGCCCCTACATAAAAAAATTGCGTATTCAGGCGGTTTTGCAGATAAAAGTGTATACAATGTCATTTCACAGTGCAGAATGGTGGAGAAAGGGGAAAGATAAATGGAAGAAATGCAGCTGGGGCTAGAACTTGAAAGGGAGCTTTTTCTGCTGTCTGTGGTGCTGGGCTGTGGGCTGGGGCTTTTGTATGATATTTTCAGGGTATTCAGGGCGGCTTTGCCCCATGGGAAGATACTCACCTTTTTTGAGGATATCATTTACACCTTTCTTTACGGCTTTGCGCTTTTCACCTTTTGCACGGGGCTGACGGGGGCTATAAGAGGGTTTGTTTTAGCTGGTATGCTAATAGGTTCTGTGATAGAACATCTTACTGTGGGAAACGCTGTTGTATCCGTGCTGAAAGGGCTTTTTTCGGTCATCAGAAAGCTGTTTGCTAAAACGTTTTCGCCTGTGGTTAAATTTATTACCAAAAGGGTGGGTAGTTTCAAGGGCGGTTTTGTGGAAAAGTGCAAAATTTTCTCACTGCAAAAAAAAACTTCTAAAAGCACTTGAAAACTCTCTTTTAATTAGTGTATAATATAAGAGAGTATAGGTAACGCCACATGACAGTTATGCGGTATTACCTATGAAAAGTCGGTTTTGTAATCAAAAAAGGAGTACATAATGCTAGGTTTCAAAAATAAAACGTCCGAGACGGCTGAGGCTGAAAAGGACGCTGCTAAAAAAAATCCAAAGCCGAAAAAATCAAGATTTGTTAAGTTACTGACAGTTTTCGCTGTTGCTGTTCTTGTTGTCTATTCTGGGGTGACTATCATCTCACAGCAGGCGCAGATCGCACAGCTTAGAAAACAATCAGACGCTATAGAGAAAAAGATAACCGCCGCAAAGCAGCTCAATGATGAATACACAAGGCTGCTCAGTTCAGACGATGAGGCGGAATATATGGAGAAGATAGCTATTGAAAAGCTGGGCTATGCTTATCCTAATGAACGCAGATTTTATATTGTCAACAACAGCGACTAAGGCGAACACGGTCTTTTTACCGTTCATATAGCAGAATTTTTATTGCAGAGAGGACACAAAAATCAAATGCAGCTTGAAGTAGGAAAAATTTATGAAGGAAAAGTAACAGGTATCACAAAATTCGGAGCATTTGTGGAGCTTGACA
>CALEJX010000265.1 GCA_937898375.1 uncultured Ruminococcus sp. | reverse complement strand
CCCTTATTCTACTTCATAGTAAACGAACTTATTAACAAGTGCTACGACAAGTGCAAGGAATACCGCTACGATAAGGAAGTATGCCCAAGCCATTGCCGCTGAGTAGCCGTGCTCCCAGTTGCTTGCCTTGTTAAGAACGATCGTCATAACTTCGTTCTGTGGATCAACGAATGAGTCAACGATTGTATAAACCACGCTTGAAAGTATCATTGGGCTGATATAAGGAATTGTGACTTTCCAGAAGAACTCCCATGAAGTTGCACCCTCGATCTGGGCTGCTTCCTTAGCTGAGAGCGGGATACCCTGAAGTGCTGAAAGCACCAGAAGTATCTGGATACCTGAGTTCCATACAAGGTTCAGGATGTCGGTGGTCAGCGAGTTTATTACCTCAGTGAGCTTATCACTGATGTTGTAGATACCGAGGAAGTTCAGCAGCTGGTCAACGAGGTCAGCCTCGAACATTGAGCTGAACTGCTCAGATCCGCCTGCGTATCCGCCTGTGCTCATGTTACCGTTGATGATGTCGATAACAGGACCTGTAGCGATGATAACAGGAAGGAAGAATACTGATCTTGCGAAAGTTCTTCCCTTGAATTTCTGGTTAAGGATAACTGCAATAAAGATAGAGAATATGAGGATAAGAGGAGTTCTCAGAACCGTATTCTCGATCATTGCTACCAGAGCCTTGGAATAATCCTGATCCTTACGGAAAGCGTTCACATAGTTTTTCCAACCGATAAAGGTCATTTTCATTCCGCCCTGAGTTACCTCAGTTTTGTTGAATGAGTAGATGAGAGATTCTATAAGAGGCAGGATAAAGAAGTAGATAGTACCCAGCGCCCAAATAGCTATAAAGCCGTAGCCGTAAAGTCCTTTTCTTCTTTCATAAGAAAGTCTGTGCTTCTTTTCCTTTATCGCAGGTGCAGGAGCGGCTGCCTCAGCGGCAGGCTCTTCTGTGACTATCTTCTCCGTGGAAATTTCTTCTATAACAGCCTCAGTTTCATTTTCCTTTTCGACTGTATCTTCAAGATCTTCAGCCTTTGCAGCCTCGATCTCTTCAGGAGTGTTTTTGATCTCTTCGCTCATTATTCTGTCAAACCTCCTTCTATACAATCTGCAAGGTCATAGACCTCTGTGCCAACGGTAGCTGTTGCGTTCTTCTTATCAACACTGATAACAACGTCTGAAGCTCCGTCCTTTGAATAAGTTGTGGTAAGAACGTTCTTATCGTCGCTCAGCTCATACTTTGTTATGGTATAATCTGAAACGCCTGAAAGTATGCTGCTTACCTTCTTGTACTGATTAGCTGCAAGATCTGTCCAGCCTGCATAGTTTGAATAATACAGGTCATCATAATCTGTATCCTGAAGCGTATCAGCGTCAGCGTAAGTCATATCATAGTGTATCTGTGAGCCTGAAGCCAGTGAAAGCAGGAATGTTTCGTCTGAATTTGAGCTCTTGTTGATAGCTGTTGAAGCATAATCAACATATCCGTGAATGACCATTTGATAGAATGGGATATCGTAATCTGTTACGTTAAATCCGCTTGAGTAAACAGGAACGTCTGAAACGTTTGTTACATATGGAAGAACGTAGGAGTTAGCGCCGTCGGCGTAAACTGTGTCGATCTTCTCACTTGCGTTCTTATAGCCGTCAACGATAGTATTCATAGTTTTGCTTCTGCTTGAAGGATCACTCTTTGAGTAGTCGGAAACAAGCTTTGTTGAATAATCGCCGAAGCCGATAGAAGTCATCTTTTCGTCTGTATAGCTCTCGAGCATTTCTGTGAACACGTTCGAGTACTTATTAGGTGTAAGCAGCGCAGGTGAAACTCCCTTTTCTGCAACGCCGAATGCAGGGCTGTATGATGACTGTCTTGAATAAGCGTTTGAAACTCTGATAGCTGTGCTTGTGAGAGTCATATATCCCCATGAGCCGCTGTCCATTTGGAAGTTGTTCATGGAAGGAACGATCTTCATGTTATCGTCCTTAGAGATAAGCTTATCAAATGCGCTTGAGCCGCCAAGTGTGCCTGACGGAGATACCTTTGTGGATATCTTGTTCTTGATAGAGTCATTAGTCCAATCGTTGTAGTTGACTGTTATGTTGTCAACGCCGCCGTCCTTGAGGATATCGAGGATATCGGAAGCCTGATCGAAGCCTGTGATCTCTGTTTTAAGATTGAATGGGATACCGAGAATTGAAGTATCCTTCATTACGCCGCCGTAGAGGTCAACGTAAAGGTCGCTCTTATTTGCCTGAGCCTTAGCTGTAAGCCCCTTATTATTGATAAGGTAGTTTCTGTAGACCTCAGCGCAATCAGCGTAGTTAAGATCCTCGCCGTTGTCTGAATCAACAGGATAGTAACGAACTCCAAACCTCTCGGTCTTGATGCCATTTTTCTCGAACACTGTGATCTTGTTTGAGTTATCACCGCTCATGAAGAATGAGTCGGAGCTTCTTGTTTCAAACTCGAAGTAGCAAGTGTTGTAAGCCTGCTTTTCCTGTCCGCATACCTGAGCGTGAGCATAAACATTTGACTCGCCGTCAGAAGCAACGCAAACAAGTCCTGATGATCCGCTTACAGTTGCAAGCACCGGCATATAAGCCTGCTGAGTTGTTCTTGGAGCTGTTATCGGAACAGCTGTATAGTCTCTGCCGAATACCTGCTGAGCGTAGTCAGCGTAATCGGTCTTGCCGTTGTTGTAGTTTATTACAGCACCGCTTCCGTCAGGAACTATCATATAGCCTGTTGCAGTTGAGTCAGC
>CALEJX010000264.1 GCA_937898375.1 uncultured Ruminococcus sp. | reverse complement strand
ACTGCCCTGAGTGCAGACTTGAGGGGTTGCTGAGGTAAGGTGATAGTCATATTACTTTATTCTCAAAACTCATCTTACAACACCTCTTAAATCCTTGATTTTACACTGTTTTCTGCCACTGCAACCCCTAATTTTCAAAATCCCCGATTTTACAACCCCTTTGCCCGAAGCTGTACAAACCTCGCAAATTGCGGTCGGCTTTGCCGTCCGCTGTGACTGTTTCGGGGGCTGCGACCCCAAAACTTTAACCTGCAATATAATATTTAAGCCAATCCTATTGGCTTTGCCCTCATAAACCCACCCAAAATCATCTGATTTCCGCCATTCTCAAACTCTGCGACAAATGCCCGCAAAGCCGTTCAACCCCTCCTATGGTAAACTTACCCCACCGACCGCCAAAACTCGCCACACGGGGCAACGTGGTGCGAACTGCGGCGAGTTACTGCTCAGACTGCTTTTCCGTTTCGGCAGGCAAGAAGTTTCTCGGCTTTCTTGCAGGCTTTTTTGCCGACATCATGTCAATGAAATCACGGACGTTCTGCGGCACATTTTTCTGATACAAGCCCTCAATGCACTTGTCGATTTCATCCGAAAGCTTAATATTTTTCTGCTCCAAATACATTTCCAGAGCCGCTAATTTTTCATCACTAATTGTTATCGCAACTGATTTTTTCATTCGCTGTCACCTCCGTTTTCATCAATTTTATCCTGCACTTCCTGCGGATAGTCAACGCCCTCATAGGTACACCAGCTTACCCAACCGCCGTTTGAAACGAGGTCTTTTGTCACATATCCTGCTGATTCGGAACAGTAAATCACCTCGCCGTCACCGACATATATCCCATGCTGACTGCCGTCAAACAGTCCTATACCTGCGACCTCAGGCATGGTATCAAGACTGCCTTGCTCGGTGAAAACAAGCGTCTGAAACTGATTTCCAAACGACTTTTCATCGGGATTGTAATTCAGATATCCAAGCATAAGTCCTGCATTATCGCAGTATCTGATGCGGTCAACATCGTCACGATTCCCGATTGCACCCGACTTAAATCCCCAGCCTGAGATGTACGCATTCTCCGCCCAAGCCGCAAGATCGGCGCAGTTCTTTGTGCTTTCATCGCTGAACATATACCCGTTGATCGTAGAATTCATCACCCAAGTGTAGGTTCTCATAAATTCGTCATAGCCGATCTCCAAGCCGTAAGTTGAATTTATCGCAGTTATCAAATCGCTGTCATTCGGAGCAACAGCAAACAGGTTGGCATAGGACTGCGCATTGAAATTCTGCACATCATCGAAATATGACATATATATCAGCTGTGCTTTTATGGTCTGAGAGCGAACCCCTGCGCCCCTCATGGCGTCCTCGATTTCCTGACCGCTGTTTTGAATTTCGGTTATTTTCGCCTGCTGTTCGCTGTCAAGGCTTTCAAACAAAGACGAATCGCTGAACATTTCAGCGTTAATTTCAGGCTGTTCGATCTCCATGCTGCCCATGCTCGAAAGCACAGCTACGGGCAGGCACATCAGTCCAAGAAAGCCTGCGGCGATGCTTCCGATCAGAACAAACAGCTTTCCTCGTTTCTTTTCGTCGCCCAGAATATATATCGCTACCTTTTTCAGAGCAACCGCAACTGTTGCAGACATTACCGACCACCACCGTTTCCAAACAACACAGCCTTGTACTGCGGAGCGATGACCTGTAACAAATATCTCTCGTTTCCGCACCTGTAAAGGCAAGTGCCACGTTCGGGATACTTTATCAAGCTGTACTCCGATTCTTCAAGCTGCAAGGTATCAATAAAAGCAGTCGGTGAAATATTACCGGGGTTGAACAGAAAATGATGAGATGGAATACTGAACAGCGGCTTGGTAAATTCCTTGATCTCAGGCAGTAAAAAGTCCTCAATATTCTGACTTGCCAGAATAAATGAGGACTCCTTTTTACGAACACGCTTCATGCCGTTGCGAATATACTCAATCGCCGTCATATTTGTGAGAAACAAATACAGCTCGTCTACTGCGGCAACTGTATTTCCTCTGCCGAGCAGTTGATTGCTCATATAGCTGAGAATGTTGAAAAGCAGCGTATCCTTGAGCCTTTTGTTAGTGTCCATAAGACCTTTCACTCCGAAACAGATAAACTCGCAGTCCTTGATGTTGGAGTGACCATTGAAGTACTTGCTTTCCGCACCTTTGCACATGGAGTGCAGTCCCAGACAGATATTCTGCAGCATTTCTTCGGTATAAAGATGTTTTTTCTCGTAATCAAACGCCATGAATTCCTTTTCAATAAGTTCGTAGAGGTCGCTCATAATTGGATAATCTTCGCTGTCCAGCGTATTGAAATCGGTAAAATCATCAATTCCAAATCTTGCGTACAGCTTCATAAGCATGATCTCTATGGTGTCAATTTCGCTGTCAGAAAAGTCCTTGTACGCTCTGAAAAAATCCTTTAAATACGATATGTGCTGTGATAATCTTGTGACTTTTCTGAACGTTTCGGGATCTTCAATATCCGCTTTTTCGCCGTCGCTCCAAGCTTTAGGTTCAAGCGGATTTATCATAAATTCGCCCGACATCATATCAATGTATGTTCCGCCGAGATTTGAACAAATGTCACGGTACTCGGCTTCGGGATCTAAAACCAACACACTTTTCCCAGCCTCACGCTGATTGCACAGCAAAAGTTTCATAAGATACGACTTGCCCTGACCGCTGTTGCCAAGAATTAAAATATTGGAATTTGTCTTGTCCTCGGTACGCTTGTCAAAGTCAACAAGCACGTTGCTGCCGTACTTATCTCTGCCGATATAGAAGCCGTTTTCGTCCGTTTTTCCGCTGTAATTCAAAGGATAAAGATTAGCAACACTTGAAGCAGGAAGAACACGCTCAAACTGGCTTGCGAATACATTATTGCCCGTCGGCAAAACCGATAAAAAGCCCTCTTTCTGACGGAGCAAAAGCCTGTCTACAGATATTTTTGAACGTGTTAATTCCATCGAAATGTCGGCTTGCAGTTCCTTTAATTTATCTTCCGAGCTTGCTTTTAATTCAATAAACACAGCCGTATGCAGCAGCGGTTCTTTGTTTCGGCGAAGTTCTGACAGCAGTTCTACCACATCGTTGATATTATCCTGAGCCTTGATGCTCTCGTTTACATCGTTTGTGGTGGTCATCATATGATTTTTCCGCATTGCCTGCTGAACGATTTTTCGTTGTTCCATACTTGTCACAAGGCGGTTGTAAATTCTGAGAGTTACCCCGTTTCTGTCGGCAAGGTGAGCAAGGATAGCAGTTTCTTCTGTGCTCGGCGGATACTC
>CALEJX010000263.1 GCA_937898375.1 uncultured Ruminococcus sp. | reverse complement strand
GATTTGTCAAGTATCTCAGGGCTTAGCCCCACCATTCTTGCGGCTTCTTTAACGTACTTGTCTATCAGCTCGTCTTTGATACCCATATTCTTAGGTCCGAATGCGATATCCTTATAGCAAGTTTCCTCAAAGAGCTGATACTCAGGATACTGGAACACAAGACCCACCTTAAATCTTATGGGGCGAAGCCTTGCTTTATCGTCCCACAGCCTTTCGCCGTCTATATAGACGCTTCCGCTTGTGGGCTGCAAAAGTCCGTTGAAATGCTGAATAAGGGTAGACTTGCCTGAGCCTGTATGCCCGATTATACCCACCATTTCGCCGTCATTTATCTCTATATTAACATTGTCTACGGCTGTTTTGCGAAAGGGCGTACCCTCGCCGTAAACATAAGTCAGGTTTTCCGTTTTAATCACTGCCATTGTTACTCCCTATCATTTAAGCATTTCATAAAGCTTCTGAACGCACTCGTCCTCGTGGATTATCTCAGTGGAGATGTCATAGCCTGCCTTTTTAAGTTCCCAGCAAAGCTCTGTTACCTGCGGCACGTCAAGCCCCAGATTTTTCATTGTTTCCACGTTTGAGAATATCTTCTTTGGCACGTTATCCATTATGACCTCGCCGCCGTCTATTACAACAACACGCTGAGCCTGTGCGGCTTCCTCCATATAATGGGTGATAAGCACGATAGTAACGCCCTGCTCGTTGAGCATTTTTATGGTGCGCATTACCTCGTCTCTGCCGTGAGGGTCGAGCATGGCGGTAGGCTCGTCAAGAAGTATACAATCAGGCTTCATTGCGATTATGCCTGCGATAGCCACACGCTGTTTCTGTCCTCCCGAAAGCTTATGGGGCGCATGAAGTCTGTATTCATACATACCGACGGTTTTAAGAGCCTCGTCAACACGCCTGCGTATCTCTTTCGGCTCAACGCCCATATTTTCAAGGGCGAAAGCCACGTCCTCCTCCACGATAGTTGCGACTATTTGGTTATCAGGGTTTTGGAATACCATGCCCACCTTTTCTCGTATAGGCAAAAGGTTATTTTCGTCCAAAGTGTCCATGCCGTTCACATAAACAGCCCCAGACTCAGGGAGATTTATAGCGTTTATGCACTTTGCAAGTGTAGATTTGCCTGAGCCGTTATGACCAAGCACTGCCACGAACTCGCCTTTTTCTATGTTCAAATTTATGCCCTTTAGCACCTCTGTTTTCACAGGGGGTTCTTCAAGGTCGTTCACATAGGAAAAGTGCAGATCCTTTATTTCAATAAAACTGCTCATTTTACTTTCCTTACTAAATTCGGTCTATTCCTTATCTTCTGGCTGTTCGTTCTGTTCAGCCTTTCTTTCCTTATGCTTTTCATAAACATTCTCGGCTTTGTCTATTCCTTTGTCAAGGAGTTTTTCAGCCTTGTTCTTTACCTTTTTGCCCGTTTTGCTCTCTGCGATCTCGTGGGCTTTCTCTTTGCCCTTTTCAAAGAGGCTTCCAGCCTTGCTTTTTATCTTCTGCCCTGTTTCACTTTCGGCAGCTTCATGGGCTTTTTCCTTACCCTTTTCAAACAGCTCTCCTGCTTTGCTCTTTATCTTCTGCCCCTTTTCTCTTTCAGCAGCTTCAT
>CALEJX010000262.1 GCA_937898375.1 uncultured Ruminococcus sp. | reverse complement strand
AATTTCGGCGCAGGCAGACCGCTTTGTTCCATTGCATTTATTATCGTAGGTATGCCGCTGTATCTGTTCTCAGTTTCACCAAGTATCTCCATAGCGCCCGCTATCTTAGGATTTCTCGTGTCGGCAGATACTTTTCCCAATCTGTCAAGGGTCATTCTGCCGTAAAGCCCACCGGGATTTTCTATCTCAAAACGGTCGCTGAACATCTTTATGGTTATCGGCGTTGTGTCCGTGTGGATACTGTAATCCCTGTGGATAAGAGCGTTCAGGATAAGCTCTCTTATAGCAATTACAGGATATTCCGTCTTGTCCGTTCGCTTGCCCGTGTTCGGGTCTATGATAGTCGCAGTTTTCATATTTTTGCGCACGAACACCAAAGCATCATTCAGCATCTGCACAAGTGTTCCGTCTATTCGCTGATTGTCTATAAAACGTTCGCCAACGCTTGCCGTAATGCTTATCTCAGTTCCCGGCACAGACACAGCCGTTATGCAAAGCTGAGGGAAAAACGCCTGCGGGTAGTTTGAGAAAAGCATTATCACTGCCAAAGTCGGTTTTCCCTCGTCCGTAAAACCTTGCAGACGGCATATTTCCTCATTTGAAAGCTCGGCAAGATTTGGCTTTTTGCTTTTCAGCAGGTCAAAATAAAGCTTGAATGCGTTGGTCTGAATGTCCTTTTCAAAGGCTCTCTCACAAGTTCTCAGTTCGTCGTGAATGCTTTTTTTCATATATATCCGTTTGTTTATTATCCACAAACTTCCTATGCGAGCTTGTTGCCTGTTCCACAGGACGCAAAACTGCATTGTGAGCGGAGGCAAAGCCTGTCAAATGAACTAATATCTGACCGTGTATCTAAATATCATGGCTCAATAAGCATTATATTCTCTATGTATGTACGCTTTTTCCCATAATACTTAATTACAAAAGAAATATGATTTCCCTTATTTATTATGTTTTCGGCATTAATGGTCTGAGAAAAAATATCTTCATCAATAGTGTATGTTTTATTGTCATACCCTTTGACCTCTGCGTATTTTACTTTTTTTCCGCATTTTACATCAGCTATAACACCTTTTAGACTTGTAGTGCTATTATTTCTTTTAAATGAAACGGAAGCATTATTAGTAACAGATGAGGTGATGACTTTTTTATTGATGTTATCATTACGTTCCATAACAGAATTTACATCGTCATCGATAAGCTTGGGATGTTGTTTTTTGTATTTTGAAATGACCTCATATGTTTTAGTGATAACATCACTGCCGCAATTCAGATATAACTTTTTATCTCCGACAATATAAAATTCTTTTTTGGCACGGGTAGCGGCAACATTCATCATGTTTGGCTCACCTACAGCCCATCTTGCAGCACCAGTGCTCTGTTGATCTGCTCCAAGCACCAAAAAAACAATTGGTGCTTCTTTGCCTTGGAATGTGTGGATAGTTCCCACATTTGTTGGGTTTCCATGGTCGTCAAATCTTGTAAAATTTATCTCCTTTAATTTTTGGGCAAGCATATATGCAACATTTTTGAATGGCGATATGACGTATATGATGTCCTTGGCATTTTTGTCGATGATCGCAGGGTCTTCTTCTATCATTTTCTTGATCTTTTGCACAAGAAAATCTCCTTGTTCCTCCACATACTTATCATTTGCTTTTCCCTTTATGTCAAACCAACCGGTTTTTCCGTTTCCAGGATTGCCCTGAACCATAAATCCATTATAGGAAATCCTATTTGAAATCGTAAACATAGGATCTAGGCATCTTCTGTGGACCCATAGTGGTATTCCTATCCATGATTCATCAGATCTGTCCTTATCTTTGTAAAATCCATACTTGCTTGCACAGTCAGTCAATGTCTGCGTTGATGCAGAATCTGACAAATATTTTTCAGTCACTCCGAAATGTTCTCTCAGCATATTCAGAATATTTGAATCCACTGTAAGTACGGGCTTTATCTGAGAAGGATCTCCTACAACCATAACATGACGGCTTCTGAAAATTGCTCCTGCACTTGCTTGTGGAACAGCCTGTCCAGCTTCGTCTATAAAAAGGTGACCCAGAGTGTTGACCCCAAGATTTTTGCACATTCGAGAAAAACTTGCAAAAGTGGAGCTTATAACTGGAATAGTCAGGTTAAGCCACCCCCATGCCGCTTCAATGATGTTTTTCTTTTCTATATACTTATTCTGAGAGCCCCATATTATAGCGGCAGCCATGACATTTTTCCTGTTTTCGTATAAAAATTGTTTTCGAACTTTAAGGGCTTTTATAAACAGCCTTGATTGTTCCTCTCTGTATTTTTCATTAAACCAAGGATTTGACAAATGTAATTTATCATAATCCTGAGTCATATCAAGAGGTACGATGTTATTGTGATCTAATACAGAACTGAATTGCTGAATGCTTTTCTCTAATTGAGATATTTGCTTATTGCAGGGTAGCTTCCATGCTTCAAAAGCTTGCTGATCGGCATTTAGCTCTGCTGAATACTGTGCTTCTTTTTTCGTTAGTTCTATTATGCGCTTTTGAAGATTTCCATCTTCCGTAATGTAATGAAATTCTTCATCTAAAACTTTTTTGACCCTTTCATTGGCATCATTTATTTTAAGTTTGTATTCATTTTTGGTGTTTTTACTTGAAAAGAATCCCGGCTTTTGCTTTTGCAGCATATTAGCATATTCATTTACACTGGCTTTATTTTCTCTTATTTTTTCCAAGTAATTTGAATTTTCATTTAAGAGATCTTCTACTCGTTTACGCTCGTCAGCCGTTTCTTCAAGGAGATAATTTTTTTCTGCAAGCTCATTATTAAGCTGATTTTTTTTGTGTTTTAATTTGGCATCGTATGACGATCTTAATTTTTTGAGTTCAATACGATCTTTATGATATTGACCAACTTTTATTGCAAATTCCTGAGTTTCCTTTCTGATACTACTTACCTTTTCATATTGCTCGAGGTATTCTGCATATACATCACTGTCTGATTCATATTCTTCGTTCAAATATTTTGCAATACATTTTACATTGGCAGTTATATGATTCATATTTGCAGTTCTTCCACCCTCAAGAGAAAACAATCCCCAGAATTTATCTGTATCGTCATTTGGCTCGATGATAATTGTCTCATGTTCATTACCATTTTTATCTTCTTCCCATTTTGTCGAAACCTTTGAATTAGCAATGTTGCAAAAATAGTCAGCTTCTTTAAGCTCTTCGATAAACTTTTCGTCAATTTGTTCTTTGGCAAGAGGGAGTTCATTTACGATATTCTGTACTGCACCATTATTGAAACTTGCAACTACAATGTTATTTTCTGTAATGTTCTCTGGAAGTACTCCAATAGATGCATAGTCAGAATATATTGTTTCTTTTGAACCCTTGATTGACTTGTCTTTTAGTTTGGCAATATCATAAGCCTGTTTTACAATAAGCTCTGCAAAAATATCTTTCAGCAAAGTAGTTTTTCCCGTTCCCGGAGGGCCATTCACGCTTCTTATTGTTGCGTTATCATATCCTGTAGAAAGATTTACCGCAACTTGTTGCATAAGTGAAAGAGCAAATTTTGTATTGCCAGGAAATCTTCCCAATGGATAATTTTCAGGCTGAAGTATATCCTCAAAGACAGTAGGAGCGAAATTCGGAGAATCATTTTTGCTGTCAAGATTTATTCTGCCTTTTGTGTTTCCGTAAAGGTATGCGTTAAGATTAGCGGTCGATAAATTTTTAGCATTCTCAAGGTCATCGATGAAAAATGAATGAAGATTTGTTGCGTCGCTTTCTATATTTTTAAGAAATTTTATCCTGCAATTATCTGCTGATATTTTGAATTTTTTTAGAGTCTTGGCAAATGCCTCGTTGAATTTATTTGCATCATTGGCGGTCTCTTCAAAAAGTTGAGCAAGTTCTTTTTTCAATTCTTCTTCAAATTTTGTAAAA
>CALEJX010000261.1 GCA_937898375.1 uncultured Ruminococcus sp. | reverse complement strand
AGGCTTAAGCTTATATTTTTCACGAAGTATCGCAATAACATCTATGAAATCGAAAACATCAAAATACAGAACTATTCCACTATTTTTATTCTTTTCATCGTTACAAATTTTGTTGTTCCTAATTTTACTCTGAAGGAGGGAGTAAAAGTCATTTCCCTTAGGGCTTTCAAGTTTGAATATAGCATTGTCATTATCTTTAATATCGCCCTCGGATAAATGTTCGATCATTATCCAGACGTTCATAATATTTTTCTTGTCGATCATTTTTTTTACTTCTCCTCAAATTAACTTATAAATATAGTATAGTACTATTTAGCATAAATGTAAAGCAATTTTTTGCAAAATATATTAGGCTTTGATTGTAACCGTCCAACATATTTACCCTGCCAAACTAACGTAAAATAGACTAAACTAGAAGTAAGAAAAAAGTCTAATTGGAGATGATAAAAATGAACGAGATAGCAAAAGTGAAAAAAGAAGTCAAGCTGAAGCGGTGGACAGAAATGAAAGCGGGTTTAACGTTTCGTAATGATGTAATTAAAACGCAGTGAATGTCAAAACTTACTGCTGCCGCATGAAACGAGTTTGGCAGGCGTTGTGCAGAGAGCAAGCAGCATGATATCGTACCTGTTCAGAATGTCTATGATTGCTATGAAGATACGCATATTATGCTTTCAGTGGGTGGTATTTGTTATTGCACTCATCGATAATTTTGATCAAGATACTCTGAAATGGATGCTGAGGGTGTTTTTTATAGAACAGAAAACAGCCATAAAACATAGAGAGCATACTTAAAACGCCAGTTGTCAGCCATGCTTTTTTTGCAGCTTTGACGCTCACAATATCTTACACCGCCCATTTTCTATACCCGGTCGGACTGACCCTATACCACTTCCGAAAAGCCTCGGCATAATAACTGCTGCCCGAAAAGCCCACCGCCTGCGCTATCTCCGTTATGGTCATATCCGTGTTTTTCAGATACCATGTGCTTTGGTTCAGCCTATATTTAATAAGGTATGCGTTGGGCGTGAAGCCGATATATCGGTCAAAAAGCTTGCAGCATTTGCTCTGCCCCACCGCACCAGCCGCCGCAATATCGTCAAGCGTTATCTTCTCACAATAATATTTCTGAATATAGCCCACCATATTCTTTATAATAGTAAGATCGTCATTACGCACCTTTGGCATGGTGGCGATCTCTGAGTTTTCATAAACAAGCGACCATATCTTCAAAAACAGCGAGATTATTTTTATCGGCGCAGTTTCATCGTTTCTTGCGCCGTATATATCCATAATGCAGCCCAACATTTCCTTTTGACACGCAGTTTCTGCGGATAATTTTAAATACGGCAGATTCTGACTGTTCAAAAGCGGCACAATGAACTTTTGCTCCAGCGACTGCGTTACGCAAAGCAGCATTGGGTGCAGCAAAATGCAGATAAATTCGCACTCCGTCCTGCTCTCTGAAAAGCCGTAGTGTAGCTGCCTTGAATTGACAAACACGCCCTCGCCCTGCCTTATGGCAATGACCTCGCCGTTGATATTGTAATTCATCTCTCCTTGCAAAACGACTATGAACTCAATATCATCGTGCCAATGGGACGGTGCTTCAAAATTATTGTAATATGAAAGCAGAGCTTTGCGGATATAGATAGGGTAGTCGGAATGATCGTAATGCACATTTTCGGAACGATCGTCCTTTAATTCAACTGACAGCATATTATCACCTCGCAGGATAGTTATTAAAATAAGCAGGATATTTATATAAATCGTGTGTATTTCGTGATATAATTATACCACGTCAATTAATGCAAGTCAACAGCGAGGTGGTATTTTGCAGACAAAAGCGAACGATTTTTCAAAAAAACTCATAGATCTTATACTCCCCATAACCTTTCAGCAGTTTATGCTGGCGCTGGTCAGCGCTTCTGACGCTGTTATGCTGGGCAGGCTTTCCCAGAACGCATTGTCCGCCGTGTCCCTTGCAAGTCAGATAACCTTTGTAGAAAATCTGTTCCTCGCCACAATGACTATCGGACTTTCAATGTTTGCGGCGCAGTATTGGGGCAAAAATGACAGAGTATCAGTTGAGAAAATTTTCGCCTATGTGATGAAGATAACAGCGGCGGTCTCCTTTGCATTTTTCATCATAAGCCTGCTGATACCAAAGTTTTTTATGGGGCTTTTCACTAATGATACGATCTTGATAAACGGCGGTGCGGTCTACTTGAAAACCGTTTCGCTATCCTACTTCCTGACAGGCATTTCGCAGATTTATCTCTGCATACTGAAAAATTCGGGCAAGGCTGTAAAGTCAGGCGTTATCAGCTCTGCCAGCGTTGCCGCAAATATTTTTCTCAATGTGGTGTTTATTTTCGGACTTTGGGGTATGCCGAAGCTTGAGATAGCAGGTGCTGCGCTGGCTACTGTTATCGCAAAGATCATCGAGGTGCTGTGGTGCATAACCGAATCGCTGCGAAAGGGCAACATAGCTTTGAAGTGCAAACATGTTTTGCATTGTGATAAGCGGCTGACGAAAGATTTTTGGAAATACACTTTCCACGTCCTCGGCAACGAGATAGTTTGGGGCATAGGCTTCACAATGTATTCTGTGATAATGGGGCATTTGGGTACGGACGCAGTTGCCGCAAATTCTATTGCCAACATCATAAAAAATCTGATAGTCTGCTTTTGTGTTGGCCTTGGAAGCGGTGGCGGAATCATTGTCGGCAACGAACTTGGCGCAGGCAAGCTCGATACCGCAAAAGAATACGGCGGAAAGCTTTGCCGTCTGTCGGTGATATTAGGCTTAGTTTCGGGCTTTGTGATGTTCTTGCTCAGCCCTGTCATCCTGAAATTCAGCGACCTCAGCGATACCGCAAACAACTACTTGAAATGGATGACGGTAATGTGTTCTGTTTATATGGTAGGTAAGTCGGTAAATATGACTGTAATAAGTGGCATATTCTGCGCAGGGGGAGATTCTAAATTCGGCTTGTTCTGTGACGCTGTAACAATGTGGTGCGTTACTGTGCCGCTGGGATTTATTGCGGCATTTGCGCTGAAACTGTCCGTGCTCGCAGTATATCTCATCATCAATCTTGATGAATTGGTAAAACTGCCGGCTGTGTACAGGCATTACAAAAATTATCTGTGGGTGAAAGACCTGACTGTGAAAACTATGAAAACGGAGGAATAAATATGTACAACAATATAAACGAGTGGGATCGTATGGTGGAAGGCAAGCTTTACAATTCGTCCAGCGAAGACATTGCAAAGCGTCATGACGAGGGAATGTACCGCTGTGAGCGTTTCAACAAAATATCGGTGCGCCGTGCAAAGGCGAAACAGCGTGCTCTTGAAAAACTGATACCTTCTGCGGTCGAAAATGGTCTGTCGGTGTTCGCTCCTTTTTACTGCGAATATGGCGTGAATATCCACGTTGGCGAGGGGTGTTTTGTAAATTACAGCTGCATTTTTCTTGACGTAGCGCCGATCACGCTGGGCAATGGGGTATGGATAGGTGCGAACGTGACCCTTGCAACGCCGAACCACCCGTTCATCTCCGAGGAGCGTTTGCCTGCCGATTATCTTGACGGAAATCACAACCTCGAGTACGCCTCTCCCATAAGGATAAAAGACAGATGTTGGATATGCTCAAGTGCAACTATCTGTGGCGGTGTTACCATAGGTGAAAACAGCATAGTTGCTGCAGGCGCAGTTGTGACACGAGATGTACCGCCGAACAGCATTGTGGCAGGTGCGCCGGCAAAAGTTATCCGTGAGATAGACGAGGAAGACCGTATAGATGTTTGGGAGACTTATGTGAAAAATGACGTACCGATCTCAAAGAGAAAAAAAGGCTGAGCTTTTTTATTTTGCTCCCTGATATTTATATAATTATGTTCTAAAAATCGGATTTGTATATACGATAGGTGGATAAATTTGTAAAATGTCGTTCCGTATATTTTACTTCCTGAAATCTCTGGGACTGCACCCGTAGGCTTCCCTAAAGGCTTTTGAAAAATAGCTGTGATCGTCAAAGCCGCAAAGCCCACAGATAGTGTTTATCGAGTCTGATGTGTTTTTTATCATATATGCCGCATTGCGCAGACGATAATTTTTAAGATATTCAAACGGCGACTGTCCTGTTATGTTCTTAAAACATCTCAGCACCTCGCTTTTGCTGACAAATGCCGCAGACGCCATATCTTCAAGTGTGATTTTTTCGCCATAATGGTCGTGGATAAAAAGCAGTATCTCACGAAGCCTTGTTTCCTGCACTATGCTTGCTGCAGGGCGTGTCGATACGTTCTTTTCCAAAATGCTTATAAGAATGCTAAAAAGTTCAGAAAGCTCGTTGCGTACATAAAGCTCGTGGTTTGGAATTTTTGTGTTTTCCGTGTTCCATATGTTCGTGAGCAGCCCCAGTATTTTTGAATATCCGCTGTCCTTTGGGGTAAATATCAGTTCACGCAGTCCGCTGCTACCTGTTATAGGTGCAACGTATTTGCGGTGGTAAATGCTGTTGTCTTTTTCGCCGACTATCGAACCGTGTACAACAATGGAGCGAAAAACGCTTTTAGCTCCGGAG
>CALEJX010000260.1 GCA_937898375.1 uncultured Ruminococcus sp. | reverse complement strand
TATCTTTGAATTTGCAGGCGGAGCAGTAGGAACAGTAAATAAGGATACCTGGGAGCTTGAGCTTAGTCAGCCTGCAAGCAATGAAATATCTGAGAAAGATGTCATACAGTCAAACGCCGAGCTTCTCTCGGATATCTATTCAGACGAAAGTATGTCTTCAGATTTGCTCACAGAAATAAACGACACCGTTCTGATTGATTCTTCAAGCACTGTTTCTGCGGCAAAGGAAACAGAGGAAACCGCAGATCAGACGGATATACAGGTAATGATACTGACCGAAAATATGTCCGCTTTCGGTACGGAGAACAACGTTTCTGACAGTATGAGCATTAGTGATCCGATGCAGGATACGTCAGCTTTGAATCAACTGCTTGTCGGTACGCAGGCAGAGTAATATAAATTCTGATTAAAAGTGCGGCAGTAAAAAAGCTGCCGCATAATTTATGTAAAAAGGAAGTCGAAGCATGGAGAAAAAACAAGACAGCGGACTTAGCTGCTTTATGATAGTTATGAAGTTTCACGGTATACCTATCACAAAAGAGCAGGCTGAAACGCTATCAGTTCTTGATCCCGAGCAGAAAACCGGAGAAATAGAAATAATAGAATCCGCAAAGAAATTGAAAATGCGGGCAAAGCTTTGTAAGCTGAATTTAAAAAAGCTGAAGGACGTAAAGGCGCCGATTATTGCAAAGGATAAAAACGACGTATTCTTTATTGTCGCAAAATCTCAAGGCAATAAATTCATGGTCTTGTTTACGGACAAAACCCAGCCGGAGATAAAATCCCGCGAGGAATTATCTGAAATCTGGGATGGCACAGCGATCCTTGTTACAAAAAAAGGAATAATGGACAGAGAAGCGGTATTCAGCTTCAAGTGGTTTATACCCACGATACTGAAATTCAAAAAGGAATTTATACAGGTACTGATAGCCGACCCTCTGAAAAAAAGTCTGTAAAAAGTCAGTCAACTGTAGTAAAATAGAAATAACACAGGAGGCTGATTTTTTATGGCAAGAA
>CALEJX010000259.1 GCA_937898375.1 uncultured Ruminococcus sp. | reverse complement strand
TATCTCTGACCAACTGTGGACGTGGACCAATTACAGACATTGTACCATTAAGAATATTGAATGCCTCTGGCAGTTCGTCAAGGCTTGTATTTCTCAGCCACTTGCCAAACTTCATAAGTCTTACATCGTCAGGAAGAAGTTCATCATTCTCATCACGTTCATCAGTCATTGTACGGAACTTGTACATTTTAAACACAGTTTCCTTACCGTCTTTGCCAATCAGACCAGGACGATCCTGAGTGAACAGAACTGGGCTTCCCAATTTCAGTTTAACAAGCGCTGCAACACCCAAATATAGCGGAGAAAAAACAACTATAGCAGCCGTAGCACAAGCTATATCGAGTATTCTCTTGCCATACTTCTCATAGAAGCCCATTTTTCTTTTTTCAATAGGCTCTATCAAATCTGCTTTATATGTAGTTTTCTCAGCTTTTTTCTTCATAACATGAGCCGCAATTGCAGTAGCACCTACAACAGCACCCGTAAGCAAAGCAAATTTCTTACTCTTTTTCAAACTGCCTCTCCTTACTCAATACAACTCCTGATAACCCGAATAATTCTCTCCTGCTGTTGTTCAGTCATCTTATTATCGCTAGGCAGGCAAGCGCCTCTGTCAAATATATCAGCGCCTACATCTTCTGCACCGCCTGCTATATAAGCATTTGTGCGGCATCTGATACTGCCGTTGCGTCCAACACACTCATGCATTCTGTACATAGGCTGCATATGCATCGGCTTCCATATTGGTCTGCCCTCTGCATTTATGCTTGCGATCGCTTCCAAGATCTCAGTAGGACAAGTCTTTCCAGCTTCTTTGATATACAAAGCCTCGCTGTCGCTTCTGACCTGATTGCACATTGCGTCTTTATCTATGATAAGCGCAGAAAGCCAATAATTTGGCTCTGTCCCCTCAACTATAGGATTCATCTTAACAGGAAGTCCCTTAAGGCCCTCTTTGTATCTCTCATATATTGCTTTTTTCTGCGCAATATGCTCCTCAAGATGCGGATACTGACCACGGACTACTCCTGCAATTACATTTGACATACGGTAATTGTATCCAACCTCTTCATGCTGATACCATGCCGCATTCTCACGAGCCTGTGTAGACCACTTACGAGCCCTGTTCGCATCTTCAAGGCTGTTCGTCAGCAAGCAGCCGCCGCTAGAACCTGTTATTATCTTATTGCCATTGTAGCTTACAGCGCTGTAATCACCAAAGCTTCCGCACTGTCTGCCGTCAATGGTAGCACCCATAGCTTCGGCAGCGTCCTCGATCAAAAGCGCACCATGCTTTTCGCATATCTTCTTGATCTCGTCCATTCTTCCAGGAAAACCATACAGCTCCGCACTTACTACCAGCTTGACTTCAGGATACATTTCAAATGCCTTTTCAAGTGCCACAGGATCCATATTCCAAGTCTCTCTGCCAGTGTCGATAAACACAGGGATACCGCCCTCGTAAACAACTGGGTTGAGAGTAGCGTCAAAAGTCATATCACTGCAAAAAACTCTCCTGCCCTCAAGAGCGCCATGAGATATCGCAGGCTTGCCATAAATCCTCTCGCCAGCAAGCTTACAGCACAAATGAAGCGCAGCAGTGCAGCTTGAAAGACCAACAGCATACTTGACCTCAGCCTTTTCCGCCGCTATCTTCTCAACTTCATTTATATTTTTGCCAACTGTAGACATCCAGTTGGTGTTATAA